>CAMEIU010000029.1 GCA_945918815.1 uncultured Clostridia bacterium | reverse complement strand
GACCAAGGACAGGGCCTCTTCCAGGCTGGCGTTCTCTCCCGTCATCTCCCAGTTGAAAATTTCCACTGGATAGTCCATAAACCGCTCTACGTCCACGTTCTTTTTGCAGATATGCAGCAGGTTGAAGCCGCCGGAATGCTGCGCGGCGTCGAAGACCCTGTAATCAAAGGGCCGCACGATGTCATCGTACTCTTCTCTTGTAAAAAGGGTCTGCTCCGCGCCCAGGGCGGCGAAATAAATGCCGTCGGCGCCGGCTTCTCCCACGCACCGTTCCGCCAGCTCGCACAGGGTATCCGTGGCGGCCTTCAGGGCGTCTTTCATGGCCTCGGGGTCCTCGTCCTTGCAGGTATGGTAGAAATCCAGATTATCCACAAAGAAGCCCTTGCGCCCGGACATGTGGTGGATGGAAACCATGGGCCCGTGAATGGTGGCCAGAACCATCCGTTCTCCCGCGGTCTGGTCCACAATCCGCTTGACCAGGTCCACCTGGTTTTCAATGGCTCTTTTCGTTGCGCAGTTCACCCGTTCCGAGCCGAGATCCGACGGCACGTTCACCGTTGTATCGCTGCGCAGCAGGTTCTCGTTCATCACCTTCCCGATGTCCCCCTGAGACTGCCGGAAAAAGTCCAGATGGGCCTGGACGGCGGCCTCGCCGGATTGACACCCCGCGGGGAAGTGCATGGTAAACATGGTCGGCGTCCAGTCCACCGGCTGGCCGCTGATCTCCGCTTTTACTCGTTCTCTTGAATTCATGTTTGGTTCTCCTTTGGAGACGTTTTATCCGGGAGCCGGTTCAAACGGATCAGCGCCCGCAGGTAGACGCGCATCAAATCCTCCAGACCCTGGATGGAAACGCATTCGTCCGCCTGGTGCCCGCCGCCCTTTCCGGGGCCGCCCGGCCGGAACCGGCTGCGTAGCAGATGGCCGCAGGCTACCGCCGCAGGCAGCTTCCTGGCATAGGTGCCGCCTCCGATGACGTAGGGCTTCAATTCCGTCCCCAGAACCTCGTTGCAGGTATCGTTCAGCAGCTTGATCATGGGGTGCTCCGCAGGGAAGTAGACCGGGGGACTGTTTTCAAAATCGGAGACGGCGTATCCGGCTTCTGCGGCGGCCGCCGTCAAATTCTCCTGCACCCAGCCGGGATCGGCGGTCACGGGATAACGAATGTCCAGGGACTGCTCCGCAATGCCGTCCGCCGTGCGGAGTCTTCCGCCCACCGCGGTCAGCTGCCCGGAAGGCTCGTCCGCGCAGGCGATGCGCAGGCCGCTCCCATGGCAGTCCTGGAACAGCGCCAGATATCCCTTCAGGAAGGCCGCCGTTTCCGAATCCAGATCCCCGGACTCCAGCAGCCCGCAGCAGAGCTTGACAATGGCGTTCTCTCCCGTTTCCGGGAACGCCGCATGGGCAGAGCGTCCGGAGGCGGAAATGCGGATTCCCGCGTCCGCCGCCTCCACGGTATACGCGTCTCCCAGACGCTCCCGCAGACGGGCCGCATCCCCGGCACGCAGAATCAGGGACGCCGTGTCCGGCACCGCGTTGGAGGCGGCGCCGCCGGTGAAGGATACAATGCCGCCGGGAAGCGGGGCCGTCAGGTTCGCCGTGATGTGCCCCTTCTCTCCATTGCAGACGGAGAAATGGGCGTCCGGCGTCAGGGACAGCTCCGGCGGCGCTTCGTGGGCCAGGTACCAATCCAGGTCCTGCATGCCGGTCTCCTCGCTGCCGCCCAGGTAGAGCAGTATGGAATGGTCCAGCGCCACATGCTGCTGCCGCAGGAATTGCAGCAGGCTCAGCATGGCCGCGGCGGGGCCCTTGTTGTCCGTGACGCCCCGGCCAAAGACATGGCCGTCCTTCACAAAGGGGGCGTAGGGGTCGCTCTGCCAGCCGTTTCCGGCGGCAACCACGTCCAGATGGCAGAAGATGCCGATGGTCCGCTCCGTCCGGCCGGGAAAGAGCGCAGTCACGCAGTGGTTGTCATGGTTCCGGGTGGAGAATCCCCGTCTGCGGGCAATTTCCTCCCCCTTCCGCAGCGCCGCCGCGCAGGCCTCCCCATAGGGATAGGGCCCCTGGGCCGGACCGGACACGCTGGGAATCCGGGCCAGGTCCATCAGGTCCCGGAGCAGGTCCGGGCGGCTTTCCTCGATCCAGGTTTCCAGCTGCGGCGCCAAGGCTTCTATGATTGGTTCCATTTTCTCCGCGTATCCTTTCTTGCAGGAGGCCTGCCGGCGTTTATTCCTGCGCCTGCATACAGGCGACAAAGTGGTTGGGCTTTACCTCCACCAGCTGCACATCCTGCTCCGCGCAGCCCTCGCAGCGGCAGTAGCAGCGGTTGTAGAACCGGCAGCGGGCCGGGGGATCGATGGGACTGGGCACGTCGCCCTCCAGCACAATGCGCTGCTTGTCGATGTCGATCCGCGGCGTGGGGACGGCGGAGAGCAGGGCCTTGGTGTAGGGGTGCAGCGGGTTCTTGAACAGCTCCTCCGTCTCGGCCATCTCGACGATTTTTCCGAGATACATGACGGCTACGCGGTCGCTGATATGCTTGACCACGCTCAGGTTGTGGGAGATAAACAGGTAGGTCAGGCCCATCTGCTTCTGCAGGTTTTGCAGCAGGTTCAGAATCTGCGCCTGGATGGACACATCCAGAGCGGAGACCGGCTCATCCAGCACGATCAGCTCCGGGTTGAGGGCCAGGGCGCGGGCGATGCCCACACGCTGCCGGCGGCCGCCGTCCAGTTCATGGGGGAAGGAGTTGATGACGCGGGGCGCCAGGCCCACCGTCTCCATCAACTCAAACACCCGCTTCTCCATCTCCTTGGGGTCATTATAGACCTTATGGATGCGCAGGGGTTCCTCGATGCTCTCATACACGCTGAACCGGCTGTCCAGAGAGGCGTAGGGATCCTGGAACACGATCTGGATTTTCTTCCGGAACTCCCGCATCTCTTTGGCGCCCATCTTCATGACGTCCTGGCCTTCGATCTTGATCTCTCCGCCGGTGGGCTCAATCAGACGCAGCAGCAGGCGGCCGGTGGTGGACTTTCCGCAGCCGGACTCGCCGACCAGGCCGAGGGTCTCGCCCTTGTTGATATAAAAGTCAATATTATCCACCGCATGGAGCAAGCCTTTTTTGGTGGGGAAATACTTCTTCAGGCCATGAACTTCCACTAGCTTTTCAGACATTTTCCGTATCCTCCCCTCTGAATTGCAGGCACCGTACCCAATGTCCGGGCTCGATCTCATAGTTGCCCGGCGTCTCCTGGAAGCATTGCTCCGTCGCATAGGCGCAGCGGGGTGCGAAGGCGCATCCCTTGGGCTTCTTGGAGGGATCCGGCGTCATGCCCTTGATGGGAATCAGCTCCTCCTGCTCGATGGACAAATCGGGAATGCAACCGAAGAGGCCAATGGTATAGGGATGCTTGGCATTGGTGAAGATATGCCGCCGGTCGCCGTACTCCACGATACTGCCGGCATACATCACGGCCACATAGTCGCACACGTCGGCCACAATGCCCAGGTCGTGGGTAATCATGATCATGGCCATTTCATACTGCTTCTTCAGTTCCTTCATCAGCTCCAGCACCTGGGCCTGAATGGTCACATCCAGGGCAGTGGTGGGTTCGTCGGCGATGAGGATCTCCGGGCTGCAGGCCAGGGCCATGGCGATGCCCACGCGCTGCCGCATGCCGCCGGAGAACTGGTGGGGATACTCCGTGATACGGTCTTCCTTGATACCGACCTGAAGCAGGACCTCCTTGGCCATCTTCGCGGCCTCGATCCGGCTCTTGGCCTTGTGCAGCCGAAGCACCTCGGCCACCTGATCCGACACCCGCATGACCGGGTTCAGGCTGGTCATGGGGTCCTGGAAGATCATGGAGATCTTGCTGCCTCTGACGCTCTGCATCCGCTTTTTGGAGGCCTTCAGCAGGTCCTCGCCCTCCAGCAGCACTTCGCCGGAGAGGATCTTGCTCTGGGGATGGGGCAGGATGCCCATGATCGCCTTGGCCGTGGAGGTTTTACCGGCGCCGGTCTCGCCGACCAGGCACAGGGTGCTGCCCTTGTGCAGGACAAAGTTCAGATCGTTGACCGCATAGACCGTTCCATCGTCCGTCACATAGTTGAGAGAAAGGTTTTTCACTTCCAAGATGACATTCTGATCCATGGTTTTCTCCTCCCTATGTCAAGTCTTCATCTTCGGGTCAAGGGCATCGCGGAGACCATCGCCCATCATATTCAGGGAGAAAACGGTCACCATAATGGCCAGGCCGGGGAAGGTGCTCATATGCGGATACGTCCGAATGAAATCGCGGCCGAAGGAGAGCATCTGGCCCCATTCCGGTGTGGGGGGCGCGATGCCGAGGCCGATGAAACTCAGGCTGGCGCAGAACAGAATGGCCGAAGCGACGCCCATGGTGACACGGACAATGATCGGCGCCAGGCAGTTGGGAATGATGTGTTTGATAATGATCCAGGAGTCCTTGGCGCCGGCGGCCTTTGCCGCCTCCACAAAGTCCGTTTTCCGGATCTTCAGGATTTCGCCGCGCAGGGTCCGGCAATAGGTGGGCATGGAAGAAAAACCGATGGCAAAGAGCATGTTGATCATACCGCCGCCCAGAGCCGCCACCATGGAAATGGCCAGCAGCAGGCTGGGAATGGCCAGCAGGATATCCATGAAGCGCATGATGACATTGTCAACCTTGCCGCCGTAGTAGCCGGCGATGGCGCCCAGAGTACCGCCGATGACCAGAGAAATGGTAACGGCAATGATGCCGCAGAGCAGCGACGTGCGAATGCCGTAAACCACACGAGTAAAGAGGTCGCGTCCGATGCTGTCCGTGCCGAACCAATGGGCCAGGCTGGGAGTCTGGTAGGCTTCCCGCAGGTTCTGCTGAATGGGATCGTACTGGCAGATGACCGGCGCAAAAATACCGGCCAGGACAATGAGAATCATGATCACCAAGCCGCACACGGCGCGCTTGTTCTTGCAGAATCTGTGCCAGATATCCGGCAGCTGTCTGCGTTTTTTATAGATAACCGTTTCCTGGGCGGCTACCTGTTTCACCTGTTCTTGCATATATTCGCCTCCTCGTTGCCGTCAAGAATAGCTGCTCCTGACCCGCGGGTCAGCATAGGCATAGAGAATATCGACCAGCAGGTTCACCAAGCTGAACATAATTGCGATGACCAGCACGCCGCCCTGCACCACCGTATAATCGCGCCCGGAGACAGAGTCGACCATCAGCTTGCCAAGACCGGGCATGGCGAAGACGGTCTCCGTCAGCACCGCGCCGCCGAGCATTGCGCCGAATTGCAGGCCGGCGGTGGTAATCACCGGGATCAGGGCGTTCCGAAGGCCGTGCCGGATGACCACGATGATCTCCTTCTGGCCTTTGGCGCGGGCCGTATTGATGTAGTCGGCGTTGATGACCTCCAGCATGCTGGAACGGGTCATACGCGCGATGATACCGGCGGAGCTGGTGCCCACGGTAATGGCCGGGAGGATAATATGCTTCCAGGTGCCGTAGCCCGTGGCCGGCAGCCACCCCAGCTTCACCGAGAATAGCAGCATCAGCAGCAGGCCCTGCCAGAAGTTCGGCATGGACACACCCACCAGCGCCAAGGTCATAGACACGTTATCGAGCAGCGTATACGGCTTGACAGCCGATACGATGCCTAGTATCATTCCGAGGATCACCGCAAATGCCACCGAAACCACAGCCATGGTCGCCGTGGCCGGCAGTCTGGCCTTGATCGTGTCCATGACGGGCTGGCCGGTGACGTAGCTGTCGCCCAGGTCGAGTTTGAAAATCAGATTATAACAGAAATCGCCCAGACGTTTGAAGTAGCCGTCATTGAGGCCCAGGTCTTCCCGCAGCGCCTCGCGTTCTTCCTCGGTGGAGGTCTCACCCAGGATGATCATGGTCGGATCGCCGGGAGTGATATACATCATGGAAAAAACAATCACGATCACGCCGGCCATAACCGGAATCATCATCAACAGTCGTTTCGCAATAAATTTCAGCATGTTTTCACCTCATTGGTCTAAATCGGCGGCTTCAAATAGCTATCGAGCCAATTTGTAATCTCTTGCAGGCGCTTCATACGATTGGACGGCTTTCCGTTCCGGCTCAACTCGTGGTTCTCGCCGTAGAACACGCACATACGCGTGGGAACGCCGTGCATCTTGAGGCAGGTAAACATTTGCAGGCCCTCATCCAGAGGGCAGCGGTAATCCTCAAAGGCGTGAATGAACAGCGTTGGCGTGGTCGCGTCCTTGGCATAGTGGATGGGAGAAACGCGCCACATCTCCTGCACATCGGTCCAGGGATCCGTATCGGCAATACGGTCCCAGTCATAGTAGCCGTTGTCGGAGATCAGCGCGCTGCCGAACCAATTGGAGATGGAACGCTGGGAAACGGCAGCGGCGAAGCGTCCGGTGTGGCCCAGGATCCAGTTGGTCATAAAGCCGCCGTAGCTGCCGCCGGTGACACCAACTCTCTTGGGGTCGATGTTGGGATACCGGACCAGGGCCGCGTCCACAAAGGCCATGATGTCCCGATAGTCCCAGTCGCCCAGGGTTCTGGGCTTCCACAGGTTGGAGAAGTCGTTGCCTCTTCCGCCGCCGCCGCGGGGATTGCAGTACATGACCACATAGCCCTTCGCGCACCAGGCCTGCATTTCATGGAAGTAGATCTCGCCGTAGACCAGGCGCGGGCCGCCGTGGATGGCCAGGATGGCGGGATAGGTCACGGACGGGTCGAAGCCGTCGGGCAGCAAAACCCAACCGTCCAGATCCACGCCGTCGTTCTGATAGACGAAGTGCTCCGGCTTCACGGGCTTGCCTCTCTCATAGAACGGCTCATTAAAGGAAGTAATCCGCACCGCTGCGCCGTTCTCCACCCGGTACAGCTCCTGCAGCCGCTGGCCCAGATGGGCAATGATCAGCATGACGCCGTCGCCGGTGATATCCAGCGCGTCCACGCTGCCGTCCGCGTGGAGGACCTTGTGGAACGTGCCGTCCGGCGTCACCCGGAACACATGGTTCTCATATCCCCAGGTGGAGCCCACATAGAGATTCTTTTCATAAAGGCAGAACTCGGACAGGCTGCCCCGCTTGCCGTCGGCAATCACTTCCGTTGTGCCGGTGTTCCGCTGGCACTGGCTCAGGAGGCTTGTCTCTCCGGTGGCAAACTCGAAGCGGTACAGGTTCTTGACCTGCCCGAAGCCGTAGGCCCGGCAGTCTGTGGCGGAATACACCACGCTCTCATTGTCGCAGGCAAAATAGCCCAGGAACATCTTCTTGGACTGGGACAGGATCTCCTGCTTCTCCCCGGTTTCCAGGGAATACCGCCAGATGGCGTGGTCCAGGAGCTTCTGATCCCGGAACGCGCGGCCGGAGTAGAGCAGGTTCTTCCCGTCCGGAGTCAGGGCGGTCATTTCCACATCAAACGGCGCCGAGGCCACGGGTGTGAGGCGGTTTTGCGCCGGATCATAGATGGAGAGCTCGCAGCGCCAGCCGCTGGTATATCCCACGGCATTCTGACGCAGGGGCAGCTCGTCAAAAATCTCAAAGGCCTGATGGACGCCTTTCTCATGGGCGTTTCTGTCGTGCATCGTGGTGACGGCAAGGCGGCCGTCCGGCAGGGGCAGCACATTTTTCGCCTGGAACGGCAGATCCCACTGTTCCGTCAGCACATTGTCCGCCACTCGGAGCCGTCCAAGATGGGTTGCGCCCTTTCCGCTCCAACCGGTCAGGATTGTATTCTCATTTTCCCAGTGGAAGAAGGATTGGTTCTCCGGCGTGTTCGCCCTGGTGACAGCGCCATTGTCATAGAGCCAGAGCTCTCTCCGGTATCCATCGTTCTCCAGGTCACATATGCTCGTTGAAAAAGCGGCTCTCCGGCCGGATTTTGAACACTTCAGGTCAGCCAGGGAGGTGTGAATTGCAAAATCCTCCAGGCGAATGCGCGGCTCCATATCAGTCAGACCTCCATCTCAAATGATCAAAACTTGCTTTTAAGAACCGTGCGATTTCGGAAATTGTCTATTCCGAAACCGCACGGCTAAGATCAACGCTTACTTACACTTTTTTGTGGGATCTACTCCGAATCAGCCGAAGTAGCAGGTTTCAAAGCGGTCCAGGCCACTGCTGTGGAACACATAGCCCTGCAGGTTGCTGCGGACGGCGGTGGTGGTGTTATCATAGCAGATGCAGTACATGTAGCACTCATCGGCAATCAGCTGCTGCGCTTCAATGTAGATCTTCTCCCGTTCCGCCAGATCGAAGGTCTGTGCGCCCTGCTTCAGCAGATCGTCCAGAGTGGGATCATTGATACGGCCATGGTTGGGGGCGGGCACGTTGGTGCTCAGCGCGGGGGTCTCCAGGACCTTGGGGTCGCGGCTGGTGTTGGAGTTGGCGTTGAAGCCCATCTCCGTGGAGCCTTCCGCCAGAGCGGCAACCCAGGCTGCGGTCTCCAGAGGCTGGATTTCCATGTTGATGCCGATGTCGGCCAGATAAGCCTGGATAACTTCCGCCATACGGATCAGAACATTCTGGGAGTGCATGGACATGGTGATGGTCAGCTCGCCCGGCTCATAGCCGGCCTCGGCCAGCTTCTCCTTGGCCAGCTCGGGGTTGTAGTCGTAGGTGTTCAGATCATCGGTGTGGCCGAGAATGGCGGGAGCCAGGAAGGAAGTTGCGGGGGCGGCGTAGTCGCCGAACACGTTCTGAACCAGGGCTTCGCGGTCAATGGCGTAGGAAATCGCCTGACGGAGCGCCTTGTTCTGCAGAACCTTGCCGTCCTCCTGGTTGAAGTAGATAAAGCGGATGGTGGTGGAGGGCTCGCTGTAAACCGTCACATCGGGGTTGCTCAGCAGGATTTCGATGCCGGAGGTCTGCACCTGGTAGATGAGGTCAGCCTCGCCGGTCTCCAGCATGACGCTGCGGGAGTTGGCGTCGGAAACGAACTTCCAGCAAAGGGTCTCAACCTTGGCCTTCTCGCCCCAATAGTCGTCAAAGCGGACCTGCGTGCACTGCACGGCGGGCGTCCACTCGCCCCACTGGTAAGGGCCGGTGCCGGCACCGGTGGCGTCCTTGGTGAAGTTTTCGCCCAGCTCGTTCACAGCCTTCTCGCTGACGATGGCCGTGCACATGGAGCACAGGGTTGTGTAAACGCTGGCGTTGGGCTCCAGGGTCTTGAAGGTGAAGGTGTAGTCATCCACAATGGCGAAGCCTTCGGGATCGAAGATGTTCATGGTGGAAACGGTCTTCGGGTTCTCAATGGCGCGGCTCAGGGAGAAGACGGCGTCGCTGGACTTCATTTCTTCTCCGTTGTGGAACTTGATGCCCTCTTTCAGCTTGACCTGGTAGGTCAGGTCATCGACCTGCTCCACGGATTCGGCCAGGCGGGGCGCGGTGTTGCCTTCGTCATCGAAGTACAGCAGAGTTTCATACATCTGAAGCATGAACTGGGCGGTCGCACGCTGTGCCTGATCCGCGGGATCGGCAGTAACGATCTCCTGATCCAGAACAATGGTCATGGTGTCCTTGGTGGAAACCGGCTCCGCATCAGCGGGAGCTTCACTGCTGGTTTCGGAGGTGGCGGGGGTTTCGGAGCTGGTGTTCTCGCTGGTTGCGGGGGTGCTGGGGGTTTCATTGCTGGTCGTGCTGCTGCTGCAGGCGCTCAGAATTCCCAGGCACAGCACAATCGCCAAAATCAAGCTCAGTGCCCTTTTGTTGAAAATCTTCTTCATGGGTCGTCTCTCCTTCTTGTTTTTTTCGCAAAAATGAATGGCTTCATTTCTACTTTCATGGGATGCTCTGGTTGTTCATAAGTCTTGCTTGTGAACATTTCACTGATAATATCAATGATATTGTCATTATTATAAGTTTCCTGCAAAAGATTGTCAAGCCGCTTTATTACGAAATAGTACCGACGATTTCAACAAATTATTTCGCTAAAAATCGTCAATTTCATAACGGGTTCCGCCCGGTGCGGACAGTCAGATTTTGATCTCCGTCCACTTTCCCTTCCTGAACCGGGTGCTGGTAAACAGATACCGTGAAACCTGGTCCGCAATGATGCTCAGCCACAGCCCCGGAAGTCCCCAGCCGAGGATCTCACAGAACAGATAGCCAGAACCGGCCCGGACGAACGTCACGCTGACCACAAGGGCCATGGACACATACTTCATGTCCCCTGCGGCCCGCAGGGAGCCAAGATACACCACCTGGCTGATCTGCACGATAATCACGATGATCAGCCGGTGCATGATCATCACGCCGTAGTCCACCACCACCGGCGCGTCGGGAAAGAACAGGGTGAACAGCGCCCTTCCGCCCAGGAAGTAGACCACCGTGACGCAGGCCGCCGCCACAAAGCCGACCTCCTGGCAGATTCTGCCGTAGCCCTTCGCCCGGTCCGGCTCCTTTCGTCCCAGGCTCTGGCCGATCAAAGACACGGCCGCCACCTGAATGCCGTCGCCCACGGAGAAGGACAGGGTCAGCAGATTCAGACCCACATTGTGGGCGGCCAGGGCCTCCGTGCCCAGTCCGGCGGCCATCAGCGCCGTGGCCATATAGCCGAGCCGGATCAGGATGTTTTCCACCAGCACGCTGGACGCCATGTTGGCGATGGACTTCGCGGTGCGGACCGTGGCCCGGACCTTCCGCTTCAGGAAGAATTCCGCCTTCAAAAAGCTGTCCTTGGAAAACAGGGACAGGATGCTCATGACGCAGGCCGCGACGCTTCCCAGCACCGTGGCGATGGCGGCGCCGGCCACGCCCAACGCCGGAAAGCCGAGATTGCCCCCGATCAGCAGCCAGTTGAAGAGCAAGTTGACCAGGCTGGAGACCACATTGGTCCGCATGGACAGGCCGGTCTTTCCGCTGCCGCGCTGGGCGGCGTTGATGGTCAGATAGATGACGTTGAACACAATGCAGCCCATGATGATGCGGAAGTACGTCACCGCCGCGTCATGGGTATTCGTATCGCTTCCGACCAGCCGCATCAGCGGATCCGACACAGACGCGCAGAGCAGGCCGACGGTCAGGGCGCCTATGCAGGCGAACGTCAGCGCCGCCAGCAGGATCCGGTGGGCGTCCTCCTTGTCGTCCTGGCCCTTCCGCCGGGCGATCAAGGCGTTGATTGCAACATTTACGGATAAAAACGGAGAAATTGCAATGAATTTCGGCTGTGTGGTCAGTCCCACCGCTGCGATGGCGGAGTAGCCCACGCTGGACAGCATAAACTGATCGATCAGCGGCGTGACGGCCACAAAAAAGCTCTCGATCATGGCCGGCAGCGCCATTTTTACAACCCGGTGCAGTTCCGGTTTGTTTTGGAGCATCAGCAGGTTCCATTTTTGCTGTTGCACAGATTCTCTCTCCTTTGCCTCCGTTCGCATTCCGGCGTCCCATGAATGGCAGGAAGGGCTGAGACCTTTGCCTCAGCCCTTCCGCCTTTCACATGGGAACCTGATTCACCGGCGGCCTTCCAAGGCCAACCGGCTTACTTCGCGGCGGCAAGCTCCGCTTCCCAAGCCTCTTTATCCATTTCGGCCATCTTGTAGCCCCAGGCGCCGGACTTGCTGGTGAAGGTCAGGGTCTTGTGGACATAGTCGACCGCCTTCTGCAGGTCCTTCTCCACATAATAGTAGTACTTGGCAATGCCGTAGAGCTCGTTGACAGCGCCGCCCTCCGTCTGGGGGCCGAGGGTGTCCAGCAGCTCCTGCACGGTCATGTGGCCGCCCAGCAGCAGGCACACATTCTTATAGCCGTCGTCGTCGCCGATCACCGGCACAATGGGGGTGGAGCGGTCCACAGTCGCGATGATCTCCTTGGCCTTCTCCATCTCGCCCATATGCACATAGGTGGTCCACAGCCAGTCGACCTCGCAGCAGTACAGGTCGCCATAGTGGCGCTCGGCAATCTGCATGGCCTTTTTGAAATACTCCGCGGCTTCGGCAAATCTGCGCTGCAGATACAGGGCGACGCCCACATAGTGCGCTTTCCAGTTGCAGTTGGGATCCAGGGCAAAAGCCACCGTCAGATCCGCCAGGGCGTGGTCGATTTCGTTCTTGCTCAGATACTTGCGGCCGCGGTTGTAGTACATGTGGGCGTTGAAGGGCTGCATGGCCAGGCACTTGTTGAAGCAGCGAATGGCTTCGTCCCAGTCATAGTTGAAGTTCAAAATGCCCTTGGCGGACCAGAGATAAAAGTCGTCCGGGTTCTTCTCCAAGGCGGCAATGACCTTCTTGTGCTCCTCCTGATCCATCCAGATGTACCCCTTACTGGCCAGGCCATGGTACATGATGTCAAGCTCCTGCTTCCAACTGGCTTCCCGATTCATATTCGATTCCCTCCGTCATAGTTGATGAATTAAAAATGTTATGCATGAACACTGTCCCGGCGCAGCGGCTGATCCAGAGCCGCCATCTTATAGCCCCAGCAGAGCTTCGCTTTTTCGATTGCCAGAACCTGATCCAGATAATGCAGCGACGCTGCCGTATCCTTTTTAATATAGTAGTAGTAATTGGCCAGGCCATAGAGCTGATTGGCCTCTTCCAGGCAGTCGCTCTTGTCAATCCCCGCCAAGAATTCCTCCGGGGAGAGCAGGCCGCGGTAGAGCAGGATCCGGCGCTTATAGGTCGCCTCCGTCTCCACCACCGGCGTGTCGGGCGTCACGTCCGCAATGCACTGCGCCGCAGCCTCCAGGTCCCCCGCCTTGCAGTAGCAGTTCCACTGCCACTCCGCGTCAAAGGGCAGCAGGGGCACGCCGTTTTTCTCGTTGACGGCAATGGCCTTGCCGAAGGTCTCGGCCGCCTCCGTGAAACGGTTTGTGAAGTAGAGGGCCACGCCGTAGAAATGCCACTTCCACCCGTCGTCCGGGTCCAGCAGCGTGGAGAGCGCAAAATCCGCCAGCGCCTCGACGTACCGCCCCTGGGACATGTATTTCCGTGCCCGGTTGTAAATGGTGTGGGGGGAGAGCGGCCGGATGGAAAGGGCCATGGAGTAGCTGTTGATTGCAGTCTCCAAATCCGGCGCCATCACTCCCTTGGCACACCAAAGAAAATAGTCTTCGGGATCTTTTGCCAGACCGGCTTCGATCTTCGCGTACTCGTCGGGATCAAACGCAATGCGGCCGGTCACGGCAAGGCCCTTGTACATAATGTCCCGCTGCTGCTGCGAAATCATCTTGTGTACTCCGTGCTGCGGTTGTAGACCACGCCGTCAATGATGGTCGTCTCGCAGAGCGTCAGGCTGGAGAAGGGGTTGCCGTCGAAAATGGCCAGATCGGCGCACTTGCCCACTTCAATGGAGCCCACCTGATCGTCGATGCCCAGGAGCTTCGCGGGGTTGATGGTGATGCCGCGGAGGGCAGTCTCAAAGGAGAGGCCGCGGGCAATGGCCATGCCGACATGGTACGGCAGGAACCGGGTGGCGGAGCGGCTGTCCTGGGTCAGGCAGATGTTGATGCCGGCCTTCTCCATCAGGCCCGGGGTTTCAAAACGGGTGTACCAGGTTTCCAGCTTGTCGGCAGCCATATCCAGCGGGCCGACCACGCAGGTCACGTTCTTCTCTTTCAGGAAGTCCAGAATCTTCCAGCCCTCCGTGGCGTGCTCGATGGAGTATTTCAGGTTGTACTCTTCGCAGATCCGCACGGCCGTGACGAGATCGCCTGCGCGGTGGCAGTGAATGCGGCAGAGCATCTCGCCGCGGACCACGGGCACCAGGGAGTCGAGCATGAAGTCGGAGGGCGCCTTTCCGGCAGCCAGGCCGTCGGAATAATTCTTGGCCTTATAGAGAACCTCGCGGAGCATGCTGGCGTTGCCCAGTCTGGTCAGAGGGGCCTTGTTCTGCTGGCCGCCATGGATGCGGCGGGGATTCTCGCCCAGAGCCATCTTCATCTGGGTGGGAGCCTTCACGATCATGTCATAGACCGTGGCGGCGGGTTTGGTTTTATATACAATCGTCTGGCCGCCCACCAGGTTGCCGGAACCGGGCAGCGCGCACACCGTGGTAAAGCCGGCTTCCCGCACAACGGGGATTGCCCAGTCGGCAGGATTCAGGGCGTCGATGCAGCGGACGCTGGGGGTAATCGGGCTGGTAATCTCCGTAATATCAGAGACGCTGGGCATCCAGGCAGGTTCGCCCTTCACAGAAAGATGGGTGTGAGCGTCAATGAGGCCGGGGGTGACCCACTTTCCGGTGGCGTCAATCACTTCCGCGCCCGCCGGGATCTCAATTCCGGCGCCAACGGCCACGATTTTCCCGCCGTCCACCAACACGGTGCCGTTTTCAATGGGATCGCCTGTCACCGGCAGTACCTTTGCATTTTTGATCGCAAGCATTCTTTTTTCCTCCATATCAAAACAAGATTTCCCCAGAATCGCTTCCACGCACAGGTCCGGGATGCTCTCTTCCTCACGGCTGGTCCGCCATGAGTCGAAGCCGCAACAGAAGCCAGACGTTCTTTCTGTTCCGCAGCAGGCAAATTCCGCCTTTTCTGCCCTGTTTTCTGTTCTTGGCTTTGATATTATTATTACATATACTTCTGATAATATCAACCGTAAAATTCAATAAAAACGTTCCTGCGATTTTGTATTTTTTTACAATATTCGTCTAGTTTCCCCTCAAAAGGTCCTGTCTTTCACAACATTTCCGCCTTATTTCAAACAATCCTCTCCATGCCGGTCCGGCCATTCCGGCATCTTTGCGGCAGGCCGCGGGGCCGCTTTCCATCGTGTTTATTTTTATTCTTGACTTCTGATATGATATCTAATAATATTAGTGCAGATATTAGCCCAGGGGCAACTCAAGGAGGTCGTTTTTATGCTCCGTATCCAATATGAAGACGCAGTCAAAACCATGAAAGGGAAGCTCATCGCCCACGGCGTTGAGGAATCCCGCGCGCAGCTCATTGCCGAAACGGCAGCCGGAATTTCCCGCGACGGAATCTATTCCCATGGCATCAACCGGTTCAAGCGGCTCATTCTCAGCATCGACAGCGGCATTTGCGATCCCAAGGCCGTTCCCGCATGCGACGCTTCCTTCGGCGGCTTTGAGCGGTGGGACGGCAACCACGGCATCGGCATCATCAACGCCATGGCCTGCACGGACCGCGCCATCGAACTGGCCCGGGTACACGGCGTTTCCTGCATCAGCCTGCGCAACACCAACCACTGGTTCCGCGCCGGCACCTACGGCTGGCGCATTGCGGAAGCCGGTATGATCGGCATTGTCTTTACCAACACCAAATCCAACATGGTCTACCACGGTACCCTGGATCGGGTGCTCGGCACCACGCCTCTGGTCATCGCCCTGCCGCGGAGCAAGGGTCCCGTGGTTGCGGACGTCTCCCTGGGCGAATACTCCTACGGAAAGCTGCAGCTGGCGCAGCTGGCCGGCAAGCAAATGCCCAAGCCCGCCGGATATGACAGCCAGGACCAGATCAGCACCGACCCCATGGCCGTTATGAAGGAAGCCCGCCTGCTGCCTCTGGGCGAATACAAGGGCTCCGCCATCAACCTGCTGCTGGACCTCATCGCCTCCTCCACCAGCCTGGGCAACTCCGCCTGCGACGTCCGCAATATCCCCGGCGACGAGAACTCCGTTTCTCAGACCTTCATCGCCATTAACAGCCGCGCCGTCAACTCCCCGGAAGCCGAGGAAGAGATCGCCGACCGGCTGCTGTCCCATCTTCTCAACGCCCGTCCCGCGCCCGGTTTCTCCGCCCCCCGCTATCCCGGCCCTGTACATCGGCGCCGTCCCAGCCAGCCTGGAC
>CAMEIU010000028.1 GCA_945918815.1 uncultured Clostridia bacterium | reverse complement strand
CAGGGCAAGAAGCACATCATTTCCACGGCCTTTGAGCACCACGCCGTCCTCCACACCCTGAAAAAGCTGGAGAAGCAGGGCTATGAGGTCACCTATCTGGACGTCCACTCCGACGGCATTGTGCAGCCGGAGGATGTGGCGGCGGCCCTGCGGCCCGACACCTGCCTGGTGACCATCATGCTGGTGAACAACGAAATCGGCACCATCCAGCCCATCGCGGAGATCGCCAGGCTCTGCCGGGAGAAGAAGGTCCTGTGCCACACCGACGCGGTCCAGGCTGTGGGCCATCTTCCCATCGATGTGAAGGAGCTGGGCGTCGACATGCTGTCCCTGTCCGGCCACAAGTTCCACGCTCCCAAGGGCGTCGGCGCCCTGTACTGCCGCAAGGGTGTGCGCCTGGAGACCCTGATCGAGGGCGGCGCCCAGGAGCGGGGCAAGCGGGCCGGCACCGAGAACGTGCCCGGCATCGTGGCCATGTCCGTGGCGCTGCGGGAATCCGTGGACCATATGGAAGAGAACATGACCCGGATCACCGCTCTGCGGGAGCGGCTCATCGAGGGCCTGCAGAAAATCCCCCACAGCATCCTCAACGGCAACCGCACCCAGCGCTGCCCCGGCACCGTAAATTTCTGCTTTGAGGGCATCGAGGGCGAGAGCCTGCTGCTGTGGCTGGACGCCAAGGGCGTGGCCGCTTCCTCCGGCTCCGCCTGCACCTCCGGCTCCCTGGATCCCAGCCATGTGCTGCTGGCCCTGGGCCTGCCCCATGAAATCGCCCACGGCTCCCTCCGCATCTCCCTGGGCGACGACAACACCGAGGCCGATGTGGACCACATTCTGGCCGTGGTGCCCGAGGTTGTGGAATACCTGCGCGGCATCTCCCCCGTCTGGGAGGCCCTGGAAACCGGCCGCCAGGCCCATCGTATTTAATGTAAAGGAGACGTTACAATGTTATATAGTGAAAAAGTCATGGACCACTTCCAGCATCCCCGCAATTTGGGCAAGATGGACGACGCCGACGGCATCGGCGAAGTGGGCAACGCCAAGTGCGGCGACATCATGAAGATGTATATCAAGGTCAACGACGGCATCATCACCGACGTGAAGTTCAACACCTTCGGCTGCGGCAGCGCCATCGCCACCAGCTCCATGGCCACGGAGATGATCAAGGGCAAGCCCATTTCCGAGGCCCTGGAGCTGTCCAACAAGGCCGTGGTGGAGGCCCTGGACGGTCTGCCCGCCCACAAGATCCACTGCTCCGTTCTGGCCGAGGAGGCCGTGAAGGCCGCCGTCAAGGACTACTATGACCGCAACGGCATCGCCTACGACCCGGAGAAGCTGTGCAACGGCGACTGCGCCTGCTGCCATGAGCACGACCATGTGTGAGCCCTGGTTCTTCGACTCCCACGCCCATTATAACGACCGCCGCTTCCAGGAGGACCAGAAGGCCCTCCTGGATTCTATGGAGGACCATTCCATCGGCCTCATCATGAACGTGGGCTGTGATCTGACCTCCAGCCTCCAGTCCATCCAACTGGCGGAGCGGTACGATTTTATCTACGCCGCCGTGGGCAGCCACCCGGATGACGCGGACCATGTGGACCAGGGCCTGATCGCCATGTACCGCAATCTGGCCCAAAAGCCCAAGGTCATGGCCATCGGGGAGATCGGCCTGGACTATCACTACGAGGACGTGCCCCGGGCCCAGCAGCAGCGGGCCTTCGAAATGCAGATGGAATTGGCCCGGGAGCTGGACCTGCCGGTCATCGTCCACGAGCGGGAGGCTCACGGCGACGCGTTGGACATCGTGGACCGGTACCCGGAGGTCCACGGCGTGTTTCACTGCTTCTCCGGCTCCGTGGAGCTGGCAAAGGAGCTGGTGAAGCGGGGCTGGTATCTGGGCTTCACGGGGGTTGTGACCTTCAAGAATGCCCGGAAGGCCGTGGAGGCGGCCCAGTGGGCCCCTCTGGACCGGCTGCTCATTGAGACTGATTGCCCCTACATGGCGCCGGAGCCCTTCCGCGGCCGCCGGTGTGATTCTACCATGGTGCCGAAAATGGCGGAAAAAATCGCCGAACTCCGGGGCCTGCCGGTGGAAGCCGTGGCCAAGGCCACAAGAGAAAACGCCATGCGGCTGTTCCGCATCCAATGACGCACCCCTGTAGGAGCGGCTGTCAGCCGCCCGCCGGCACAAGGAGCTTTGCAAAGGAGTCCTTATGAAAAACATCCCCATCTTCACCGCTTCCAACGGCATGGCGTCCCTGATTCTCCGGGAAATCCCCTACAGCGGCCGGGCCTATGTGATGGTGCGGGCCGTCTGGCGGGGAGAGACCGCCGCATTGCTCTCGGAGTGCGGCCAGTTCTGCCGGGCCGCCGGGGCGGAAGCGGTGTACGCCTCCCAGGAGCTGGAGCCGCTGCCCGCAAACCACGCCTACGACATGGTGGAGCTGCGCTGCCGCCGGGCGGATCTGCCCCTGCCGGACCGGCCCCTGAAACTGGAGCCTCTGTCGGCGGAAAACGCCGCCGCCTATCTGGAGATTTACAACCGCTGCTTCCGGGACGTTCCCGGGGCCACGGCCTATGACCGGAAGGACATGGAGCGGCTCATGGGGAAGAACCTGGCGTTTCTCGTCAGGGAGGCGGGCCGGTACGCCGCCGTGGCGGAGCTGGATTCCCGGGGCCTGGCGGGGGTGGCGGTGCTGCCGGAATGCCGCGGCCTGGGCCTGGGCCGGAATCTGACCCTGTCCGCCCTGCGCCTTCTGGATGGACCGGAGCTGACGCTGAAAACCGCCAGCACCAACCGGGCGGCTCTGGCCCTCTATCGCAGCCTTGGCTTCGGCGGGGATCGGATCACCAGCCGGTGGTGGCAACTGGATTGATTTTCCCACGCTTCTGTGCTATACTAACAAAACACCTGCGCTGGGTCAGCGCCGGAATGGGGGAATACCATGGAACAGAAATTGGGCAGGACGCCGGCCATGATTCTGACGGTTCTATCGGCGGCCGCCGCCTATGGGCTGCGCCTGCGGCAGCTCCACACGGCCTATGACGAGGCGGGGCAGATTCTGTCCGGCGCGGGCACCGGCTTTTTCACGTTCTTTACCATCTTTATGGTGGCGCTGTTCGCGGTCTACGCCTGGTTCCTCCGGCCGAGAAAAAAATATGCGGCTCTGGCCGGGCGGTCCCTGCCGGTGATGCTGTGCGGCTGCGCGGCGGCCTTGTGCATGGTCCTGGGCAGCGCGGCCATGCTGCTGTCCCCGGAGTGGGGAACGGACCGGGTCCTGGCCCTGGGCGGCTTTGCGGCCGCCGCCTGCTGGCTGTGGACGGCCATGTCCCGCTACAATGGGAAAAAGACTACGGTGTGGCTGTTCCTGGTGCCGGTGCTGTTCTTTGCCCTCAGATTGGTGATTAATTTCCGGTTCTGGAGCCGGGATCCGGCCATTCTGGATTACTGCTATAAGCTGTTTGCCCATATCTCCGTCACCTGCGCCCTGCTGCACATGGGCAGCTTCTGCTTCGACAAGGGCGGACGGCGGGTCACGGTGTTTTTCAGCCTCTGCGGCGTGTTCTTCAGCGCGGCCTCCATGGCCGGCGCACGGCCCCGGGAGATGCTGGTCATGGGCGGCGCGGCCCTCTGGCTGCTGACCAACCTGTGGCTCCTTCTGCGCCCCGGAAAGAAGCGTTCCCGCGAGGAAGTCAAGCCGGAAAAAGAATAAGAACCCAAAACCGCCTCCCACCGGAGGCGGTTTTTCACACCTTTGGAAGCGAAAATTCTGCCATGCAAATTGGGATTATGATGATCGGTTTGAATAAGCATGTGGATTTTTATGAGAGGGTTCCGCCCCGCACTGTCATTGCGAGGCGCGAAGCGACGCACCCCAGGGTGGCTTCTCTTGCCCCTGCGGGGCAATTCACCTTCTGGCAGTCCGCAATCAACAAAGTGTTGCACTTGGCTTGACAACTTGCCGAGGCTTTGGCCTGCTGCAAACTGAAACTGCTCGAAAAATTCCAATTTCCCGTCCTTGCGCTGTGTGGATATTCCAGGAGGAATCGTGATTTTGCACAAGAACAAATCTGATCTATTGTGAAATATATTCAAGCCTACAGAAGTGCTTCCGGCCCCTTGACTTTTCAAAAAAGATGGAATAAAATGCAATCAAGATGACAAACAGATGTCCATCAGTGAAATACAGATCCGGCCCGCCGCGCCGCAGTTCACACTCTGTCTCCATCCAACATCATCTGTCTCCTCACTTTGTTCCCCACTTTCTGCGGCGCGGCTTTTTTATAGATCCCCCTCTCTTTTGTGTCCTGTTCCAGCGAAGCTCCGGCCTGCCCAGCAGTCCGGAGTTTTGCCCACTTTTGTGCAAAATACAGACTCTTTGGCGTGGGACTTGCGCTTTGCCGCTGCGGCTGGTATAATAAATCAGCTAAAATCTCTTTTCGAGGAGGCGGCGGACCATGGATCGATCCGGCCCTGTCGGCTTTTTTGATTCCGGGCTCGGCGGCATCAGCGTCCTGCGGGAAACGGTACGGCTGCTGCCTCAGGAGGATTATCTCTATTTCGGCGATTCTCTCCACGCGCCCTACGGCGTCAAAGCGCCGGAGGAAGTGGTGGAGCTTTGCGCTTCCGCCGTGGAGCATCTGCTCTCCCAGGGGGCCAAGGCCATCGTCCTGGCCTGCAACACGGCCACCTCCGTGGCGGCGGCAGCCCTGCGGCAGCGGTATCCGAACCTGATTCTCATCGGCACCGAGCCGGCTCTGAAACCGGCTGTGGAGCGGCATCCCGGCGGCCGCATTCTGGTGATGGCCACGGCCATGACCTTGAAAGAGCGGAAATTCTTCGACCTTTGGAACCAGTTCCGGGACCAGGCGGAGATCATCCCGGTGCCCTGCAGCGGCCTGATGGAATTTGTGGAGCAGGGGATTCTGCGGGGGGAGCAGGTGGAGCAGTACCTGATGGAGCGTCTGACGCCCTTTATGAAGGTCCCCGTGGACGCGGTGGTTCTGGGCTGTACCCATTATCCGTTTTTGCGGGGGGTCATCCGCAAACTGGTGGGCCGCAGGACCGAGATCCTCGACGGCGCCGACGGCGTGGCCCGGCAGCTTTGCCGCCGGCTGGAGGAGGAAAACCTGCTGTCCTGCCGGACGGAACAGGGGACCGTCACCTTTCAGAATTCTCTGGATGGCCCGGAAATCCTGGAACTCAGCGAGAAATTGCTCCATTATCAGGACGAGACCTGAAGCCGGGCGTATGCGCCGTTCCACGGCGGATGTGCCGCTTCCCGCGGAAACGAATTGGATTTTGCTGTAAATCGTCAAAGTTTTTTCCGAGTCAAAATCCGGGTTTACATGTATCTTCCTGGAAAATCACACTTTTTTGTTGCATTTTGTACTTTCTTATGCTACAGTAGTAGATATAATCTGCGCCGTTATGGTCCATGGCCGGATACCGGCAGCAGATTGACGCTTGAGGGGTGAAACATGGGTTACCGCAAATACGCAAAAGACTATGAGGTCGAGGAGCAGGTCCGGGAGGGCAAGCGCCGGAAGAAGTATGTGCGGATCTATGTGGGAACCTATTACCGGTTCGTTGCGCCGCCGGAGCGTGTGGCGTGGCTGAAGCGGTTTTACGCCGTTCTTTTGCTGGCGATGGCGGTTCTGCTGCTGATCCCCATGCTGATCGACTGTAATTTTACCCGCAGCTGGTTTGTGGCCGTACCGTCCACCCTCTGCTGGCTGCCCTGGATCTTCGCCGCAGGCGCCGTCTGGCGTCTGTGGACGGCGGGGGAGAAGGTTGTGCGGGAGCACCGCGATCTGCTCCACGACCGGATGTCCGGGGCCTCCCTGTTCCTCATGGGCTTCGCCTGCATCAGCGTGCTGGGCTGCGTCTTCACCCTGTTTCAGCAGGAGGCCAGCGCATGGGACTATGTGGTCTGCGCCGATCTGCTGGCCGCCGCCGTGTGCAGCGTGCCGCTGTTCTCCCACCGCAAGGAATTGGAGATGGAGCCGGTGCCCGATTCCAAGCGCTGAGGCTCCAAAACGCCATGGCGTTTTTTCATGGATACAATATGTATCCATGATCTGCGTCTTGTATAGACGCCAAATGGGATATTTTTCGGTGAAAATGCCGTAAAATATGAAATTTTTTAGGAGGGAATAGAATGAAATCCAAACTCGCAAAAGTGCTGGCGCTTCTGCTGGCCTTCGTGATGGTTCTGGGTGTTCTCGCTGGCTGCGCCAAGGAAGAGACCACCACTGAGCCCGAGAAGCCCGCTGAAACCACCGACACCCCCGCAACCACCGAACCCGAAGAACCCACTGAGGAAGAGACTGCCAAGGCTGATACCCTGGTCGTCGGCTACTCCCTGTTCTCCCAGAAGTTCACCCCCTTCTTCGCGGACACCGCCTATGACCAGGACGCCGTTGGCATGACCCAAGTGGCTCTGCTGGGCACCGACCGTGAAGGCAACATCGTCTTTAATGGCATCGAGGGTGAGACCAGAGCCTACAACGGCACCGACTACACCTACACCGGTATCGCCGACCTGGTGATCACCGAGAACGACGACGGCACCGTGGACTATGACATCACCATGCGTGACGACATCGTCTTCTCCGACGGCGTTCCCATGACCGCTGACGACGTCATCTTCAACATGTACGTCCTCTCCGATCCCACCTACACCGGCTCCTCCACCTTCTACGCTCTGCCCATCGTTGGTATGGAAGAGTACAGAAGCGGTATGGCCACCAAGGCTTATCTGATGGGCACGGCCGGCCCCGACAACACCGACTTCACCTATTGGACCGAGGATGAGCAGAACGCGTTCTGGGCTGACATCGAAAACGGCGGCGCCGCTTTCGCCCAGGAGATCGTGGACTACTGTGTCGCTGCCGGTTACGGCACCGATGTTGCCTCCGCCGCGCCCAACTGGGGCTTTGATGGTCTGGAAGAGGGCGCGACCGCGCTGGACTTCTTCCTGCTGATTGCCAACAGCTATGGCTGGAAGTTCTCCGATATGGAAGCCGAGACCGCCGGCTCCGCCCTGTCTGATCTGCTTTCCGAGGAAACCTATAACACCATGTACGAAGGCGTGCAGACCGGTGAAGGCGCTGCCAACATCTCCGGTATTCAGAAGACCGGCGACTACTCCGTGCGCGTGACCCTGAACAAGGTTGACGCCGTTGCCGTGTACCAGATGGGCATCACCGTTGCTCCTCTGCACTACTATGGCGACACCTCCCTGTACGACTATGACAACAACATGTTCGGCTTTGTCAAGGGCGACCTGTCCGGCGTCCATGCCAAGGATACCGAGCCTCTGGGCGCTGGCCCCTATGTCTTCACCGGCTATGAGAACGGCGTCGTCTCCTACGTGGCCAACGAGAGCTACTACAAGGGCTGCCCGAAGATCAAGAACCTGAAGTTCCAGGAGACTGCTGACTCCGACAAGATCACCGGTCTGGGCACCGGCCTGTTCGACATCACCGATCCCAGCTTCACCAACGACGTGGTTGACGCCATCAAGAGCTACAACTCCAACGGCGAGCTGGTGGGCGACGTTGTCACCACCAACAGCGTGGATAACCTGGGCTACGGCTACATCGGCATCAACGCCGACGCCGTCAACGTCGGCGGCGAGCCCAGCTCCGAGGCCTCCAAGAACCTGCGCAAGGGTCTTGCCACTCTGTTTGCTGTGTATCGTGATCCCGTTATCAACGCTTACTACGGCGACCGTGCTTCCGTCATCAACTACCCCATCTCCAACACCTCCTGGGCCGCTCCCAAGCCTGCTGACGAAGGCTACAAGCTGGCTTACTCCACCGACGTGGACGGCAACGTGGTCATCACTGCCGACATGCCGCAGGAAGAGCGCGAAGCTGCCGCTCTCGACATGACCATCGGCTATCTGAAGGCCGCCGGCTACACCTGGGACGAGGCTTCCAGTACCTTCACCGCTGCTCCCGAGGGCGCTTCCCTGACCTATGAAATCATCATCCCTGCCGACGGCTCCGGTGATCACCCCGCCTACGGCATCCTGACCTCCACCAAGAATGCTCTGGAGAGCATCGGCATCACCCTGATCATCAACGACCCCGCTGACCCCAACGAGCTGTGGAACGCTCTGGAAGCCGGCACTCAGAACATGTGGGCCGCTGCTTGGGGCGCCACTGTGGATCCCGATATGTATCAGGTCTACCACTCCTCCAACATTGTTGGTCTGGGCGGCACCGACTCCAACCACTACCACATCGCGGATGCTGAGCTGGACAGCCTGATTATGGAGGCCCGCAGCACCACCGACCAGGCCTTCCGGAAGGCTACCTACAAGCAGTGCCTGGAGATCATCATGGACTGGGGCGTGGAAATTCCCATCTATCAGCGCCAGAACTGCGTTGTTTTCTCCACCGAGCGTGTCAACATGGACACCGTGACCCCCGATATCACGACTTTCTGGGGCTGGGCGAACGACATCGAACTGATGGAGATGAACTAAGCTCCGTCTCTGACAGGATCTGACATCCAATGTGTTTTGGCACACACCGGGCCCCTCGGGGCTCGGTGTGTGCGGCACTTGGCTCCCTGTGAGTGGGATCGAACGTAAACTGGAGCCGGCACAGGACTGGCTTGACCTGCGCAATGGGATCTGAGAAACCACGGACCCCTGAGACCCCTGTTGCGCAGAGCAGGGCAGAACTCTGTGCGCTGCGTTTGCACGAATTCTGAAGTAAGAATGGTGATTCTATGGGAAAATTTATCTTAAAACGTTTTTTATGGAGTATCTTAATCCTGTTCTGCGTCATGCTCATCGTTTACACGCTGATGCATTGTCTGCCTACCAACTATATTGACACCATGGCCCGCCAGCTAGCCACCCGTCCCGGCAACACCAAGAGCGCCACGGAATGGATCGCGGAATTAAACGCACAATATGGTATGGATAAGGGCATCATCCCCGGTTTCTTTACCTGGCTGAAATCCGCCGTCCGCGGCGAGTTCGGCAACAGCTGGAGATGGACCCTCCCCGTTACCCAGAAGTTCCGGGATGTCATCTGGTACAGCTTTGCCCTGGGTGTCGCCACGTTTATTTTCCAGGTGGCCATCGCCATCCCGCTGGGCGTCCTGGCCGCCAAGCGGCAGTACGGCATCGCCGACTATTCCGTCACGGTCATCGCCATGGTTTGCAATTCGCTGCCCACCTTCTTTGTGGCCTCGGTGCTGAAAATGGTGTTTTCCGTCAAGCTGGGATGGTTTGACATCGGCGGCATCATCTCCACCCGTACCCACGACGCCATGTCGCCCTTCATGCAGGTGATGGACATGGCCCAGCATCTGGTGCTGCCCACCATCACCATCGTGATCGTTTCCATCGGCAGCCTCATGCGTTATACCCGTACCAACATGCTGGAGGTTCTCAACGCCGACTATATCCGCACCGCCCGGGCCAAGGGCCTGCCGGAAAGCAAGGTTATCAACAAGCATGCCTTCCGCAATACCCTGATCCCCCTGGTCACCATCCTCGGCGGCAGCCTGCCGGGTCTGTTCTCCGGCGCCCTGATTACCGAGCAGCTGTATTCCATCCCCGGCATCGGCTACACGGCCTATCAGTCCATGATCGTGGGCGACATTCCGTTTACCATGTTCTATTTGTCCTTTATTTCGATTCTGACGCTGCTGGGCAACCTGATCTCGGATATCCTGTACGGTGTGGTTGACCCACGTGTCCGCCTGAGTTAAGGAGGGAGAGAACCATGGCAAAAAAAGATTTCAATGAAGTCCTGAAGGCCCGCGAAGAGCGGGAGCGCCAGGAGAACGCCCGCCGCGCCGGCGAAAACGGCATGACCCTGGACGATGCCGCCCGTGTCAAGGTCCTCAGCCCCGGCATGCTGGTCTTCAAGCGGTTTATCCGCAACAAGCTGGCCATTGTCGGCTCCGTCATTCTGATCTGCATGTTCCTGTTCTCCTTTGTGGGACCCTATTTCTACCGCTACGGTCAGACCGAGGTGTTCAGCACCTACCGGACCATGAACGCCGATTATGCCAGCGCCAAGGAGCGCACCGAGCATGTGCTCTATACCCTGGCCGAGACCGACGCCATCTCCAGCACCGCCCGGAACCAGATGAACTCCAACATCAAGAAGATGGAGGACGAGGGCCTGAATCAGCTGGTGACCATCGATGAGAAGACCGGCAACATCCTGGTTGTCAACCGTATGGGTGACAACGTCTATACCCTCGGTCTTGGCCAGGAGAGCCAGATTGGCACCTATACGGTGGCAAATATTGGCAAATTCAATACGAAGCTTGGCAATGTTGTTTTTTCTTCGGACCCAATTCCCGGTGAATTTGCCGCTGCCGCTTCCGCTGCATACAGCGCAGGCCAAAGTGTTTTTGAATTTGACGGCGAAATGTATATGTTTGCCGAGGGCGCGGCCAGCAAGGAGCGCAACATCTACTGCACCACCAACGGCACCATGAAATGGTCCAATGGCAACCAGGGCGACGCGGTGCTGGAGGCCATCGGCGAGAATCTGACTGCCGGTTCCTTCTCCCTGGACGGCAGCGCCTATTCCATGACCGAAACGGCTCCCGGCGTCTACGACGTGTCCGTCATCAGCGGCTCCGAGGACTATGTGGTCAGCTCCGTTCTGACCTTCGATCCCATGGATCCCTCCAAGCAGCTGAGTACCGCGTTCAAGACCCAGGCCCTCTACCATCTCTACACCGACGGCGCTTTTGAGGCCGACGGCCAATCCTACACCATCTCCATCGACGACGAGGAGGTCATCACTGTCCGCGACAGCGCCGGAAACGACATCGCCCTCGGCTCTACCTTCATCGTCCGCGACAGCTCCGGCCTTGACAGCCTGTCCATGGAGTTCAAGGAGATTGTCCAGGAGACCATCAACGAGATGGACGAGAAGGGTGTCACCGTCAGCTCCTTTGTGTATCCTCTGCCGGAGATCGATGAAAACGGCCAGACCGTGGTGGATGAGAACGGCAACACCAACATGGTGGACACCGAAATCACCATCACCCGTAAGCCGCTGGAATATGCCATTACCTGCGAGCAGACCGTGTATATGATCAACCGCTTTGACAGTCCCACCAACGCCCATCCCTTCGGCACCGACGGCGACGGCATGGACATCCTGGCCCGTATGATGGCCGGCGGCCGCGTCTCCCTGTTGGTCGGCTTCGTGGTCGTTATTCTGGAGACCCTGTTGGGCGTCATCATGGGCGGCCTGGCCGGATATTTCGGCGGCTGGGTGGACAACCTGATCATGCGTCTGGTGGATATCTTCTACTGTATCCCGTCCATGCCCATCCTGATCATTCTCGGCTCCCTGTTTGACGCTTTGCAGATGACGCCGTATATGCGTCTGTTCTGGCTGATGGCGGTTCTGGGCTTCCTGGGCTGGGCCGGCATCGCCCGTCTGGTCCGCGGCCAGATCCTGTCCCTCCGCGGGCAGGACTTCATGGTCGCCACCGCAGCCACCGGCCTGCCGGTGAGCCGCCGGATCTTCCGGCACCTGATTCCCAACGTCATGCCGCAGCTGATCGTCTCCGCCACCATGGGCCTCGGTTCCGTCATTCTGACGGAGTCCACCCTGTCCTTCCTGGGCCTCGGCGTCAAGCACCCCATGGCGACCTGGGGCACCATGATCAACTCCGTCGCCAAGAGCACCGAGAGCATGATCAAATACACCTATATCTGGATCCCTGTCGGTCTTCTGATCTGCTTGACCGTTATCGCCTTCAACTTCGTCGGCGACGGCCTGCGCGACGCGTTCGATCCGAAGATGAAACGCTAAGGAGGTGGGATAAATGAGCAAGAAACACGACTCCGATTATATATCCGCGAAAAAGTCGCGTCAGATCTCCCGGTTCAACCGGAAGCTGACCAAGAAGCTGGAAAAGGAGCGCAACGACGCCAGCAAGGATCCCGCGCTCTATACCACCACCATGAAGGACCCCGGAAACGTGGTGGAATTTGACAACGTCTGCACCTATTTCTTCACGGACATCGGCACGGTCAAGGCCGTGGACGGCGTCACCTTCAATGTGCCCAAGCGCGCCACCGTGGGCGTCGTGGGCGAGTCCGGCTGCGGCAAGTCCGTCACCAGTCTCTCCCTGATGCAGCTGCTCCAGCGGCCCACCGGCCAGACGGTCGGCGGCGAAATCCGCTTCAACATCGGCGACGGCAAGGCCCTGAACATCGTCAAGGCCCCCACAGCCAAGATGCAGGAGATCCGCGGCAACCGCGTGTCCATGATCTTCCAGGAGCCCATGACCTCCCTGAACCCGGTGTTCCGCATCGGCCAGCAGGTCAACGAGGTGCTGGAGCTGCACCATCCCGAAATGAGCGAGGAAGAGGTCAAGGCCCGCACCCTGGAGATGCTGGAACTTGTTGGCATTGCCAACAAGGAAGGCGTCTACAACATGTATCCCCACGAGCTGTCCGGCGGTATGCGCCAGCGTGTCATGATCGCCATGGCGCTGGCCTGTGAACCGGATATCCTCATCGCCGACGAACCCACCACCGCCCTGGACGTGACCATCCAGGCCCAGATCCTGGAACTGATGCAGGATCTGCAGAAAAAGCTGGGTATGGCCATCATCATTGTCACCCATGACCTGGGCGTCATTGCCTCGATGTGTGATGAGATCATCGTCATGTACGGCGGCCGCGTCTGTGAGCGCGGCACGGCGGATGATATCTTCTACCGCCCTGCCCATGAGTATACCAAGGGCCTGCTGCGCAGCATCCCTTCCACTCAGAACATGAACGAGCGGCTGATCCCCATCGGCGGTACCCCCATCAATATGCTGGATCTGCCCAAGGGCTGCGCGTTCTGCCCCCGGTGCGATTCCGCCATGAAGATCTGCCTGCGGGAACAGCCGGTCGAGATGGAAATCAGCGATACCCACCATGCGTCCTGCTGGATGAACGTGAAAAATGCGAAGGAGGGGAAATAAGATGGCAAACAGCGAATATCTGGTTCAGGTCGAGCACCTGAAAGAATATTTCTCCGTCCGTTCCGGGTTTGGCAAGTCCATCCCCCTCAAGGCGGTGGACGACGTCTCCTTCTCCATCCGTCCCGGAGAGACCCTGGGTCTGGTGGGCGAGTCCGGCTGCGGCAAAACCACCGTGGGCCGCACCCTTCTTCAGCTTTACAAGCCCACCGGCGGCCGCATTACCTTTGACGGCGATGTGCTGTATGACAGCGGCGAGCAGTATGACGAGAATGGCCGTCTCAAGGTGGACGCCAACGGCAAGCCGGTTCTGGGCAAAAAGGTCAGCGTCAATATGCTGCCCTACCGCAAGCAGATGCAGATGGTGTTCCAGGACCCGTATTCCTCTTTGAACCCCCGTATGACGGTGGAGGATATCATCGGCGAGCCCCTGGATGTCCACAAACTCTGCAAAAATTCCAAGGAGCGCCGCGACCGCGTCATGGAGCTGATGGAGCTGGTCGGCCTCAACGCCGAGCACGCCATGCGCTATCCCCATGAGTTTTCCGGCGGCCAGCGCCAGCGCATCGGCATTGCCCGCGCTCTGGCGGTGAACCCCAAGTTTATCGTCTGTGACGAGCCGGTTTCCGCGCTGGACGTTTCCATTCAGGCCCAGGTCGTCAATATGTTTGAGGACCTTCAGGAAAAGCTGGGCGTGGCCTACCTCTTTATTGCCCACGATCTGCTGGTGGTTCACCACATCAGCGACCGCATTGCCGTCATGTACCTGGGCAAGATGATGGAGCTGGCGGACTCCGATGAGCTCAACGACAATCCCATTCATCCCTACACCCAGAGCCTGCTCTCTGCCGTGCCCATTCCCGACCCCGAGACAGCCCGCAACTCCAAGCGCATTGTGCTGGAGGGCGATGTGCCCTCCCCGCTGCATATGCCCAGCGGCTGCCCCTTCCGCACCCGCTGCCGCTATGCCACCGAGCAGTGCGCCCAGGAGATGCCTCCGCTCAAGGACCGCGGCAACGGCCATTATGTGGCCTGCTGGAACAAATAAGGTTTGTTCAAGACAGGAACCGCCTGATAACGGGAAAAAATATTGCACAATCGGGAAGACCAGCATTTTGGTTTTTTTGGCGTATGCGCCAAAAATGGTAACTGAAAGACAACAGCTTGCCAATTTGCCTTGCAAACGGTTCCGCCAAACCGTATAATTGGCGATATCATAGGAAGTTTCCCACGGTACAGGGTTCCCTGCACCGTGGGATGCTCATAGATTTTCTAGGAGGAAAGTAACTATGAAAAAGCTCATGGCATCCGTTCTGGCTGCTGCCATGGTGCTGAGCCTGGCCGCCTGCGGTTCTTCCGCTTCCAGCACGGCCAGCTCCGACGCGGCCTCTACGACCGAATCTGCCGAAAGCACTGCTTCCAGTGCCGAGGCCTCCAATGTCAGCACCACCCTGAACACTGACACCAGCGCAATGTACCTCTGCCTGGCTTCTGAGCCTGACCGTCTGGACCCCGCCCTGAATTCCACCGTCGACGGCGCCTGCCTGGCCGTCAACTCCTTCGTCGGCCTGCTGACCTACGATGAGAACGGCGCTGTGGTTCCCGGCGTGGCCGAGAGCTATGACGTCAGCGATGACAAGCTGACCTACACCTTCCATCTGCGCGAGAGCCTGTGGAGCGATGGCACCCCCGTCACCGCCAACGACTTTGTTTACAGCTGGAACCGTGCCGCCAACCCGCTGACCGCTTCTGACTACGGCTACCTGTTCGACGGCCTGATCGCCAAGAACCCCGCCCTGGACACCAACGACGACGGCACCTATGTGGATGAGGCCGCCGCCAATGAGGCCATGGCCGCCAACGACATCCTGGTGGGTGTTGAGGCCACCGACGACTACACCCTGGTTGTCACCATCCTGAGCCCCTGCCCCTACTTTGAGGGTCTGTGCGCCTTCCCCACCTTCTTCCCCGTGCCCCAGGCTTCTGTTGAGGCTGCCGATCCCAACCATGAGAACCCCGGCGCCTGGGCTGCCGAGGCCGGCTTTGTCTGCAACGGCGCCTTCACCTGCACCGAGTGGAAGCATGACGAGAGCATGGTCTACACCAAGAACCCCAACTACTATGATGCGGACAAGGTCACCCTTGAGACTCTCAACTTCATGCTCAGCAATGACGAGGCTGCCTTCTATGCCGCTTACAACGCCGGCAACCTGGACTTTATCGACAGCGTTCCCACCGATGAGATCCCCAACCTGAAGGGCATCAACCCCGAGTTCCAGGTTCTTCCCAACCTGGGCACCTACTACATGGGCTTCAATGTGACCTCCAAGTTGTTCGAGGGCAAGACCCCCGAGCAGGCCAACGCGATGCGCAAGGCCATCAGCCTGCTGATTGACCGTCAGTACATCGTGGACAACATCGGCCAGACCGATCAGGTCCCCGCCAACACCTTCGTGCCCCCGGCCATGAGCGATGGCAACGGCGGCGAGTTCCGTCAGAACACCTCCGACTACACCTATCCCGATGCCGACAACCTGGGCTACTACGATCCTTCCGAGGAAGCCTACGATGACAACGTTGCCGAGGCCATTGAGCTGCTCAAGAGCGCCGGCTATGAGTTCACCGATGACGGTATGCTGAGCGACGCCACCCCGCTGTCCTTCATCTACCTGACCAACTCCGGCGCCGGCAACGAGGCTGTTGCCGCTGCCCTGCAGCAGGATATGGCTGTCATCGGCATCACCGTTGACATCCAGGCTGAGGACTGGAAAGTCTTCCTGAACGACCGTAAGGCCGGCAACTACGACGTCGCCCGTCAGGGCTGGCTCGCCGACTTCGATGACCCCATCAATATGCTCGGGATGTGGATCTCCAACTCCGGCAACAACGACAGCCAGTTTGGCCGCGATGCTTCCGGCAACGTCACCAGCAACGTTCCCACCTATGCGCCCCAGAACTGGAGCGAGTACGACAAGCTGATTACCAGCATCAAGTCTGAGACCGACTTTGCCAAGCGCGCCAATATGCTGCATCAGGCCGAGGACATGCTGATGGA
>CAMEIU010000027.1 GCA_945918815.1 uncultured Clostridia bacterium | reverse complement strand
CGTGTGCGGCATTGCCGTGGGATACGGCGGCGTGGTGAAGACGGAGACAGGGGAAATCCTGTACCCCATGGCCTCGTCCAGCGCGCAGTTCCGGCCATTGCGGGACGATATCCTTGCGCTTTACCCAACGGACGAGCTGTTGTATATTGACAACACCTGCCATTTTTCCGGCAACGCCGAGCTGCTCCTGGATCAGAACCGGGACTTGGGACACATTGCTGTGGTCTCCTGCGGAGAAATGGTGAACGGCTGCTCCCTGTCACAGCCGCAGGGCCATCCCGGACACCGGGGGATTGTGGGAGAGTTTGGACATCTGATCGTGGATCCCGGCGCCAACATTGGCTGCTACTGCGGCTGCAAGGGCTGCCTGGAATCGCTGATTTCCAGGCGCGCGCTCATGGCGCGGGGCAGAATGCTCAGCGGAAATTATCCTTTCTCCGATCTGGCAAAGCGGATTCAGACGGAGTGTGTCAGCGTGGACCAAATTTTTGACGCGGCCTGCGCCGACGACTGCTTCGCCCAGGATATGCTGTGGCCGGTGGTGAAATATCTGGCCATTCTGATTCGCGCCCTCGATGTGCTGGAAAGCGTCTCGAAGGTCATCATTCAGGGCATCTATGCCAGAATGGGCGACCGGTTTCTGGAGATGCTCCGCCAGGAGGTGCAGGGCTACAATCAATTGAACTTCCATAAGAATTTTACGGTGGAATTTTCCCAGTACTCTCAGGAGGGACCGGAGGCGGACAAGCGGGCCTGTATCTGCGGCGCCGGCGCCTATACCTCGAATTACTATTTGGAGCAGCTGCTCTGCGATACCTGACAGACTATATGGAACGACCCGGCGCTTGAAAGTGCCGGGTCGTTTTTTTACTTCAGGAAATATTGTCCGGAACGGTTCGCTCCGAGCGCATGCCGATATCCACCCTGGCCCCCGGCAGCAAAGCGTTCAGGTGCGCCTCACAGAGGGCGTTTCCGTGGGCTGCAAAGAGCATCTGCCGCAGGCCGAAGCCGTAGAAGACATAGAAGGCGGCCAGCAGCGCGGCAATCTGCCATGCCGCGCCGGGATAAGCAAAGGCGAACAGGCATGCAATCAGCGCCGGAACGGCGGTCAACAGCCGGGTTTTCAGAGATTTCAGCGGATGCCGCAGGGTCATATACAGGCCGTTCCAGAGCATCTGCCCAAAGGAGAGGTTGTAGGTTACGGCCATAACCTCCAGACAGGGCAGCATCAGCTGCCAGAGGAGGTTGATCAGAAGGAAGACCCATATGGCCGCGGTGGTCAGCGGCGACGCGGCGTATCCCGAGAAATAGACCCAGGCAAAATACGCGGTCAGCGGCAGAAACGCGGTGAACAGCGTCAGCAGCAGGCCGTGTTTCCAGCTGTCCTTCACGGCGGACCGGAAGATGTCCCAGGGATTGCGCGGTTCGTCGCGCATCCAATTTCGCGCCACACGGTACAGGCCTGCCGCACCCGGCCCGGAAAGGGCCATAAGGGGACAGAGGACCAGCAAAAACTGCACGCCGAACTGGGCCGGCAGAACGCCGCCTTCTGCGGTGGATTTCAGCATCAGGACGGTCAGAAAGGCCCAAATCGCTGCTGGAAGAAAAACGGCGGCATAGGAGAGACTGAAAAAGAAAATGCCGAACTTGTGCTCCCGCACCATGGCCCATGCCAGCGATTTCCTGGTGGCCGGCCTTTGACTTGGAGAATAATCCTGCTGTTTTTTGTCAGAAGATACATGGATTTCGTTAGATTTCATAAATTTCATGCCTCGTATTGGACGAATATAACAGAAATAAGGGGACAAAAAAGAAATAGAGTTTAGAAACATAGTTGACAAATTGACGAACCCGTGGTACTTTTTTCTTAGAGGAAGCAAAACGGAATGAGAGGAAATTGCAGGGAATTCAGGGCAATTTCCCCAAAAGTATTTCGGGTTTTCTTCTAGAATATAGCAGTATGCAATGTTTGTCAAGTGTATTTTCTAACATATGGAAGACGGAACTGCTCCTTTGAGCAGAGAAACTGGGAGGTAATCAAATGCTGTATCGAGAAATTGGAACCACGGGAATTTCCTGCTCCTGTGTCGCCCTCGGCACATGGGAGCTGGCGGGCAACGTATGGGGCGCCGTTGAGGAAGCGGACGCCGTGGAAACCATCCGGGCCGCCGTGGACAGCGGGATCACGCTGGTGGATACGGCTGCCAGCTATGGCGCGGGCCGCTCGGAGCGGATCGTGGGCCAGGCCTTGGCGGGAATCCGGGACAAGGTTGTCCTGTCCACCAAGGGCGGCGCCCATTTCAATCCGGCCAAAAACGACATGGACCATGACCTGCGGCCGGAGGCCGTCCGTAATGATGTGGAGGAATCCCTCCAGCGTCTGCAGACCGATTACATCGATTTGTTCTTCTTCCACTACCCGGACCCCAGCACGCCCATTGCCGACAGCATCGGCGAGATGGAGCGGCTGCGGAAAGAGGGCAAAATCCGTATGATCGGCCTGTCCAACTTCTCGCAGGAACAGATGGCCGAGGCCATGCGTTACGGCACCATCGACTGCGCCCAGTTCCGCTTCTCCATGCTGACCCGGGAGAACGAGGAGCTGGTCCGGTTCTGCCGCGACCATCAGATCGGCGTTCTGTCCTATGCGTCCCTGGCCGGTGGGATGCTCACCGGCGTGTATAAGACGGAGCCGGTGTTCCCGGCAGGCGATCGCCGTACGTTCTTCTATCCGTTCCTGAAGGAGCCGGAGTTCAGCCGCTGCCGCCAGCTGGTGGACGTGGTGGAGGAAACGGCCCGGGCCCACGGCATCTCCACGGCCGACGCCGCCATCCAGTGGGTCCTGGCCCAGCAGGGCATGACCTCCGCATTGGTGGGCACGAAGAACACGGAACGGGCCAAAAAGAACGCCCACGCTCTGGACACGCTGTTGTCCGCCACGGAGCTGGCGAAGTTCGACGAGACCTATCACCGCATTTTCGGATAAGAATGGAGCAACCATGAAACAACTGCAAGCAAAGCCTCTGACCCAGGCGGCCTTCCGGCCCTACGGGGATTATGTGGAGCTGCCCGCCCACGGCGCGGGACCGGGCTTTTTCCCGGATCTGATGCAGCTGCCTCTGGGCGGCACGGCGGTGCCCGCCGTTTCCCTGGCGCGCATCGGATGCGGACGCACGGCGTCCATGCTGGAGTACCATAAATATACGGCCGAGGGCCTGATGCCCCTGCAGGGAGACTGCGTGATCTTTGTGGGCGCGCCGGTGCCGGGTAATCCCTTCGGCGCGGCCCTGGAGGCCTTCCTGGTCCCGGCCGGAACCTTCGTCCGGCTGAATCCGGGCGTGGTCCATGGCACGCAGATTTCCGTCACCGGAGCGGATGTGGACGTGCTGCTGGTGCTGCCGTCCTTCACCTTCGGCAATGACACGGAATTTGTGATGCTGGATGGAAAAGACGTGCTGGAAATTCTGATCTGAGCGGAGGGGACGGCCATGGCATTTGATGTGGTAGGCGTCGGGGACCTGTGTCTGGATTTCACGGCGGCCACGCCGCGGATTCCCACCACGGATATGGCGGCTCCGCTACTCTATACAACCAGTCAGGGCGGCGGCAAGGTCCCCACGGCGTTGGTCGCCCTGCGCCGCCTGGGCGGCAGCTGTACCTTGTTCAGTACGGTGGGCGACGATCCCGCAGGCCGTTTCTGCGTGCAGGAGCTGCGGGACGCCGGTGTGGATGTGCGCCACCTGGTCTGCCTTCCGGGGCAGCGGACAAACCTGACCATCTGTCTGGCGGAGCAGGAGACGGGCGGACGCAGCTTCATCGGCAAGTATGAGATGCGCTCCGTGCTGCCGGAGGAGCTGGACCGGGAGACCATTCAGGAAGCAAAATTTCTCCACCTTTGGAGCGTCTCCGACGCGTCCATGCAGGCGGCGGACTGGATCCATGCGGCCGGCGGCAAGGTGGTATTCGACGCGGACCGGTTTTCTCCGGAATTCGAGCAGGCGCTGCCGAAAATCGACGTGTTTATCTGTTCCGCGTTCTATTTTGAAGGCATGTTCGGCGCGGATGCCCTGTGGGACGCGGACCGCCGGGAGGCCTGCCTGCGGCGCCTGCGGGAGATGGGACCGGAGATCGTGGTGGTCACCCTGGGCGACAAGGGCTGCGCCGGAATGGACGGAACCGGCTATTTCGCGGAACCGGCCTATACCGGTATTCAGGTGGTGGATTCCACCGGCGCGGGAGATGTGTTCCACGGCGCGTTCCTCTATGGCCTGCTGCAGGGCTGGGGCGCGCCGGAGACGGCCCGGTTCGCCTCCGCTGTTTCCGCCGTCAAATGTACCGCCCTGGGCGGCCGGGCCGGAATCCCGGACGCTGCGGCCACGGAGCAGTTTATGCGTACCGGCGTCATTGACCGCACGCTGCAAAAGCAGTGGGAGACCTATTACGCGGCCCATACCCTGCTGTAAGGGGGGCTTGTCATGGAGATCAAGACCACGGACCTGACGGTGGACGGCGTGCCGGTCCGTATCTATACCCTGCAGTCCGCCAGCGGCCTGACGCTGCGCGTGACCAATCTGGGCGCCGCAGCTTTGGCCATCTGCCTGCCGGACGGAACCGATGTGCTTTTGGGCTTCCGCAGTTTGGAGCGGCAGCTGGAGAAGGGGCCCATGTTCGGCGCCACCCTGGGCCGCTGCGCGGGAAAGCTCCTCGGCGGGACCTACGTTCACAATGGCGAGACCGTGGCCCTGTCCCAAAGTCACGGCCTCCATCACGCCCACGGCGGCGTCCGGGGCTTTGACAAGCGGGCCTTTGAGACGGTTCACGCGGAAGCGGACGCAGTGACCTTCCGCTATTGCAGCCCCGACGGGGAGGAGGGCTACCCCGGTGATCTGACTCTTTGGGTCACCTACCGCCTGAGTTGGGACACGGTGGAGCTCCGCTACGAGGCTTCCGCCAACGCGGATACGCCGGTCTGTATCAGCAATCACATGTATTTTAACCTGTATGGGCACGGGGCCGGTCACGCGGACGCCCAGCGGCTTGCGATCCACGCGGCGGCTGCCGCCGGATTGGACGGGAGCGGCCTGTCGGACGGCCGGACGCTGCCGGTGGCGGGAACGCCCATGGATCTGAACCGGCCGGTGCGGCTGGACGCCTGCCTGGAACAGCCAAGCCCGCAGATGGCGCTGGCCGGGGGCTTTGACCATGACTATCTCCTGGATGGCGCAGCGGGGCCTGCCGCCGTATTGGAGGCGCCCGGCACGGGCCGGTCCATGGAGCTGGAAACCAGCCTGCCGTGCATCCATTTTTATTTGTGCGATCTGGGCGCTGCCGCCTATCCCGGAAAGGATGGGGCCGGCTATACGGGCCGCTGCGGCCTGTGCCTGGAGCCCATGTACCCGTCGGACAGCCTGCACAACGGCCTGGGGCCGTCGCCCATGCTGCCGGCTGGCACACCCTGGAGACAATATACGCGCCTGCGGTTCCGCTGGAACGGAGAAGCGCAGGAAAGCGGCATCGCAAGCGAGGAGGAATAGCCGATGATCCTTTTGGCGGACAGAATTATCACTGGAGACGGAAAAACCGTGCTGGAAAACACGGCCGCGGCGGTTTCGGAGCAGGACGGCAAGATCCTGGCGGTGGGACCGCTGGAGACGCTGGAGGCCCGGTACGGCGGCCCGGTCCTGCGGTATCCGGGCTGTACGCTGCTGCCGGGCCTGGTGGACCTGCATGTCCATCTGAGCGCCTGGGGCGACAAGCCCTTCGGCTATGCCGGCAGCGACTTCAGCCATGCGTATATCACCCTGCGGAACGCAAGAAACGCCTACCGCACCGGCGTGACCACCATCCGCTCCGTGGCGGATAAAAACGGCCTGCTGGCGTCGCTGGTGTGGGCGGCGGAGCAGAAGGTGCTGGATGAACCGATTCCCAGGATCATTCCCTGCGGCAACGGCATCTGCATGACCGGCGGCCACGGCAGCGAGTTCCCCGACGGCGGCGACATCGCCGACGGCCCCTGGGAGGTACGCAAGCAGGTGCGCCGGAATCTCCAGAGCGGAGCCCAGTGGATCAAGCTCCTGACCTCCCGGCGGGAATTCATTCCGGAATTCACCCAGGAGGAGTTGGACGCCGCTGTGGACGAGTGCCACCGCCGGCACCGGAAAATCGCCGTCCACTCCGGCGTGCCGGTCACCATTCAGATGTGCATCGACGCAGGCGTGGACACCCTGGAGCACGGAACCTTCATGAGCCCGGAGCAGGCCCGGCAGATGATCGAAAAGGGCATCGCCTGGACGCCCACGGTCATGGTCTACTCCGAATACGCCAAGAAAACCGGCAATCCCCACTATCAGGCGGCGGCGGAGGCCTACCGGGCCAACCTGAAGCCCTATTATGATATGGGCGTCCTGATCGGAGCCGGAACCGACGTACCGGTGGACATTCACGGCGTCAATACATATCTCGAATTGGAATATATGGTGGAATACGGCCTGACGCCCTTGCAGGCCATTCAGATCGGTACCCAGAACGGCGCAAAAATTCTGGACCTGGATCAGGTGACCGGAACGGTGGCGCCGGGGCTGGCGGGCGATCTGCTGGTGGTCCGGGGCAACCCGGCGGAGCAAATCTCCGCGCTGCGGGAGGTTGAGGCGGTGTTCCAGTACGGCGCTTGCGTCTATGGCGCCCAGGCGTGACAGGGGGACGGCTATGGCAAAGAATACAGCCCGGGCAGGCGCGGCCAATCTGGCCCAGCGTCATACCTTCGGATATCGGGTCAAGACCTTTTTCACGCGCTATTGGATGCTCCATCTGATGGTGCTCCCCGGTCTGATCTATTTCCTGGTCTTCAAATACGGCCCCATGTACGGCCTGATCATCGCCTTCAAAAACTATAAAGGCGCGGTAGGCGGCGTCAAGGCCATCTTTGGATCCGACTGGGTCGGCCTCAGGCACTTCAAGACCTTCCTGACCTCCACCCAGTTCCCAAGGCTCATGCGCAACACCATCGTCCTGAGCCTGCTGCGTCTGGCCGTCTGCTTCCCGGCTCCCATTATCCTGGCCATTTTGCTCAATGAGGTGCGGATCCGGTGGTACAAAAAGACGGTCCAGACCATCACCTATATGCCCTATTTCCTGTCCTGGGTCGTGGTCTCCGGCCTGCTGAAAATTCTGGTGGGCACGGAAGGCCCCCTGAACGCCCTGCTGGGCCACTTCGGCATAGAGCCGATCTATTTCATGGCCTCCACCAAGTATTTCCGCGCGCTGCTGATCATCAGCGAGATCTGGAAAACCGTGGGCTACGGCACAATCGTGTATCTGGCGGCCATCTCCAGCGTGGATGTGGAGCTGTACGAAGCGGCGCAGATCGACGGCGCGGGAAAGCTCAAGCAGATTCTCCATGTGACCCTGCCGGCCATCAGCGAGATCATCGCCATCATGCTGATTTTGCAGGTGGGCCGCATCATGGGCGACAATTTCGAGCAGATCTACACCATGTACAGCGAAGCCGTGTATGAGGTGGCGGACGTGTTCGACACGTATATCTACCGCACCGGTATCATTGGCAGCAACTTCTCCTATACCACGGCGGTGAGCCTGTTCAAATCCCTCATCTCCCTGGCGCTGATTCTGCTGACCAACAAGGCCACCAAGAAGCTGGGCTCCAGCGGCCTGTTCTGAAAGGGGGAGGCGTGAAATGAGAATTACCAAAGGGGAGCGCGTGTTCTACTTTCTGAACCACATCTTTATGCTCCTGGTATGCTTTGTCATGCTCTACCCGGTGGTCTATGTCATCGGCCACTCCATGATGGGCGACGCGGAGCGGGCGCTGCATCCGCTGCGCCTGTTTCCCAAGGAGCTGGACTGGTCCGGCTACAAATACGTCCTGTCCTCCTCCAGCATCTGGAACTCCTACCTGGTGACCATTCTGCGGACCGTGATCGGCACCCTGTGCAACGTGCTCTTTACGGCGCTGCTGGCCTATCCGCTGTCCAAGAAAGACTATCCCGCCCGCAAGGTCCTGACGGTGCTGGTGACCTTTACCATGTGGTTCTCCGGCGGCATGGTGGCCAACTTCCTGCTCATCCGCACCCTGGGCCTCAACAACACCTTCTGGGTCTATATCCTGCCCCATCTGATCGACCCGTTCAACCTGATCATTCTTCGTAATTTCTTCATGCAGATTCCCGATTCTCTGGAAGAGTCGGCCCGGCTGGACGGCGCCAACGATTTTGTGATCTTCACCCGGATCGTCCTGCCTCTGTCCATGGCGTCCATCGCCACCATCGCCCTGTTCTACGCCGTGTTCCACTGGAACACCTGGTGGGACTCCATGCTGTATGTCTCCGACAAGAATATGTGGACCATTCAGTACCTGCTACAGCAGCTGATCGCCAACTCCAACGTCTATGATTTCGCGGCTGCCAGCTCCGTGGAGAAGCCCCCGGCGGAGGCCATCCGTATGGCGTGTATCGTGGTGTCCACGGTGCCCATCCTCTGCGTCTATCCTTTCGTCCAGAAATACTTTGTCAAAGGCGTTCTGGTCGGCTCCATCAAGGGATAGATCCTCAACCTGTCCTCCTGTTACAGAGTGTGTAACAAAAATAAAAAAGGAAGGAAATGAAAATCATGAAGAAAACTCACCGCTCCCTGATCGCGCTTCTGCTCTGTCTGACGCTTTTGCTGACCGGCACCATGCTGACCGGCTGCGCCAAGAAGACGGAGACCCAGGAGACGCCCAGCACCCCCGCAGTTCAGAATTCCGACACCCAGCCCTCCGGCTCGGAAGCGCCGGCGGAGGAAGAAGACGTCCAGACGGAGCCCGTGGTCTTTGTGGTTCGCGGCATCAACGACATTGAGAACAAGGCCGACAACGAGGCGGTCTATGAGAAGATCCGCGAGCTTTCCGGCGTGGATTTTGAGGTCGTCGTGATCCCCACCGACTCCTGGTCCGAAAAGATCAACCTGATGCTGGTGGCCGGAGACAACTGGGACGTCCTCAACGTGACCGAGGATGCCGGCAACTGGAACCAGTATTATCAGAAGAACGCCCTGCAGTCCTGGGATGAGTACCTGCAGTATATGCCCAACGTGGCGGCGCGGCTCAATGAGGCTTCCCTGCGCGGCTGCACCTTGGCGGACGGCTCCGTCTATGCCCTGCCCAGAAAAGAATACTTCTCCAAGCAGTTTATTCCCGCCATCCGGCAGGACTGGCTGGACGCACTGAATATGGAGTGCCCCACCACCATGGCTGAGCTGGAAGCCTACTTCCAGGGCGTCATCGATGAGAACCTCAACGGCAACGACAACGAAATCCCCATGATGACCTTTATGGGTATGGAGAACAGCGACTTCCGCCCCTTCTATCTGGGCTTCTTCGGCGACCGCTATCTGACGGACGACGGCACCATCCTGCCCTGGTATATGCATGAAAACTGCTACCTGCTTCTGAGCGAGCTGCAAAAGTGGTATGCCAACGGCTGGCTCCATTCCGAGTATCAGACCATGAGCATCCAGGACGGCTTCGACCTGATCTCCGCCAACCGTGCCGGCGGCTGGACCGGCCCCTATAACGCAGGCGTTTCTCCCTCCGTTACCATCTTTGAAAATGATCCCGATTCCAAGGTGCAGTACGTCTCCCTGGACAACTTCACCGACTATCCCGAAGGCGGCTCCGGCGCCTGGGGCACCAACCCGGTCTATCAGCCGGAGCTGGTCCTCAACGCCAACAGCAAGAACGCCAAGTGGGCGGCCAAGCTGCTGAACTGGATGTTTGAGAGCGAAGAGAACTATATGCTCTGCGCCCGCGGCCTGGAAGGCTCCACCTGGGAGTATGTGGACGACACCAAGGAGCAGTTCAAGCTGGCCGATGACTATGCCAACAATTATCTCGGCTTCTACCTGTTCAACGAGTGGTATGACGACGACGTCTACGCCGACCAGTACATCGACCCCAACAACTGGAAGAGCACCCAGGTCAAGGCGCTGCAGGACAAGATCAACACCCTGGATATTCTCGAATCCTGCGACTGGTTCGTGCCCTATGATCTGTCCGGCACCGAGGCCGAATTCCTGACCGGCGATTCCAACACCATCATCAACGAAGCCTGCGCCAAGGTCGTCACCGGCGAATGGGGCGAGGAAGAGTGGAACCAGGCGGTCAACACGGCGTGGACCTCCGAAGGCGAGATCTACAGCCGCGTCTGGACCGAGCAGTATCACGCCTTCGTAGGCTGATCCCGCGGCGTCCCAGGCGTTTCCCACGGCGCCCGTGAACGGCCTGTTCACGGGCGCCAGCAGAAAGAAAGGAATAATACGATGCGCGAGAAGCTTGCCATGGATTTCGCCTGGCGGTTCCACCTGGATAATCTGGACCGCCCGGTTCCGAACAATATGATGTACTACTACCTCCACACCAAGACGGAGCGGGGCCGCGGTCCCGCGGCGGCCAGCTGGTACGATTTGGACTGGCAGCTGGTGGACCTGCCCCACGATTACGCCATTGCCGGCGGCGTGGACTTTTCCGCCAGCGATACGGAGGGATTCGTGCCGCGGCAGAACGGCTGGTACCGCCGTCTGTTCCGTCTGGAGCCCGAGGACGAGGGCCGGAGAATCGTATTGCAGTTCGACGGCGTTGTGACCCACAGTACAGTCTGGGTCAACGGCCATCTGCTCTACCGGAATTTCTGCGGCTATACCTCGTTCCAGTTTGATATCACCGAGTTCGTGGATTATGGCGACATGCTCAACGAGATCACGGTCTATGTGGACACCCGGGATTTTGAGGGCTGGTGGTACGAGGGCGCCGGAATCTACCGGCATGTGTGGCTGCTGAAGACGGCTCCGGTCTGTGTGGAAACCTGGGGGACCTGGGTCCGCACGCGGCCGGAATCCGGCGGTCTCTGGACCGTGGACGCGGAGACGGAGGTCCGCAGCATCCTCTATGATGCCCAGCCCGTGGAGGTGGTGCAGGAGATCCGGTCCGCCGCCGGCCAGGTAGTGGCCTGCTGCCGCCAGACCCTGGAGACGAAGCCCCGGGACGTGGCCCTGAGCAAGCTGACGCTGTCGGTGGAGGCGCCTCAGCTCTGGTCCATCGAGACGCCCAACCTGTACACCCTGCATACCACCCTGGTGCAGAACGGCGTGGAGATCGATTCCTATGACACGGTCTTCGGCTTCCGCACCCTGGAATTCACCGTGGACGGCATGCGCCTCAACGGCAAGCCCGTGAAGCTGAAGGGCGTCTGCGCCCATGAGGACCACGCCAACCTGGGCGTGGCCGTGCCCGACGACGTCCGGGAATACCGGATGCGGCAGCTGAAATTCATGGGCTGCAACGCCTACCGCTGCTCCCACAATCCGCCCACACCGGAGGTCCTGGACCTGTGCGACCGGCTGGGTATCCTGGTCATGGATGAGAACCGCTGGTTCGGCTGCGCGGAGGAGGATCTGAAGCAGCTGACCCAGATGCTCCGGCGCGACCGCAACCATCCCTGCATCGTCATGTGGTCCATGGCCAACGAGGAGCGGATTCAGGGCACGGAGCGGGGCAAGCGGATCATGCGCGCCATGCGCTTTACGGCAAAGCAGCTGGACGAGACCCGGCCTGTGATGATGGCCATGGACGGCGGCTGCATGGACGACGGCGGCGCGGCAGGCGCGTCCGACGTCATCGGAATCAACTATCAGACGGATATGTATGACGAGATCCACGCCAAGTTCCCCCATACGCCCCTGGTTGCCTCGGAGATCGGCGGCAAGATGCTGAAATACGGCATCATGGGCGACGGCAGCGGCGAGGACTGGAAGGCGGTGGACACCCGGCCCTATTTTATGGGTATGTTCAAGTGGGTGGCCTTCGGCTACCGGGGCGAATCCCGCGGCTGGCCCCGGATCTATTCCCGCAGCGGCATCATTGAGCCCACCGGTGCGCCCAAGGAGAACACCTGGTTCTATAAGCAGATGTGGGACGAACAGGACCGGTTTGTGAAGCTCTGGCCGGTCCACTGGAACTGGACCGGAAAAGAAGGGGAACCCGTGGAGGTCAAAGCCTATGCCAACGCCGACGCCGTGGAGCTGCTGCAGGACGGTAGAAGCCTGGGCCGCAAGGACGTGGATCCCTATGAGAGAACGGCCTGGTCTGTGATCTATCAGCCGGGTGTTCTGGAGGCGGTGGCCTACCGCGGCGGCGTAGAGGTGGCCCGGGACCGGATCTGCACCACCGGCCATCCGGCTGCCATGACCCTGCGGGCCGAACGGGAGACCGTGCAGGCCAACCGGACCGACGTCTGGATTGTGACCGCCGGGATGACGGATTCACAGGGCCGTCCGGTCCTGTGGGACGGGCCGGAGGCGTCCTTCCGGGTGGAGGGGCCGGCCGTGCTGCTGGCCGTGTCCAATGACGACCCCTATGACACCCTGGGCGCCGTGGAGCCGAAGCGGAAGCTCTATCATGGAGCCTGCCAGCTGATTCTCCGCGCCACCACGGAGCCGGGCGAGGTGCGGGTGATCGCAGAGGCCCCCGGCCTGGAACCGGTGGTTCTGCGCCTGCGCAGTACGCCCTGCCGGCGTCCGCCCCATGTGGCCCAGGAGACGGACACGGACGCCATGTATTACTTTGCGAAAATGGACGGTCCCCACTGAGCGTCCATGGAGGAGAATAAAATGGGAAAAAACAAACTGGTGATTGGCCTTGCGCCGACCCGCCGTGACACGCGGGATTTTGAACTGCGCTTCGCCCACGAGAGAAAGGCGGCTGTGGAGGCGCGCATCCGGCAGATCGCGGCACGGTTGGGCGCGGAGGTCGTCAATGTGGACTTCCTCAATGAAGAAGGGCTCCTGATCTTCCCGTCGGAGGCGGAGCGGGCGGCGGAGGTCTTCCGGCAGAAGCAGGTGGACTGCGTCATTGCGCCCCATGTGAACTTCGGCGCGGAGGAAGCCGTGGCCTTGCTGGGCAAGCTGCTGGGTAAGCCGCTGCTGCTCTGGGGCCCCCGGGACGATACCCCGCCCGCCTGCGGTCCCCGGCAGACCGATACGCAGTGCGGCCTGTTCGCCACGGGCATGATTTTGGACCGCTACAATGTGCCCTATACCTATCTGGAAAACTGCTGGATCGATTCGGAGACCCTGGACCGGGGCGTAGAGCACTTCCTGCGGGTGGTCAGCGTGGTCAAGGCCTTCCGGGGCCTGCGCATCGGCCAGATCAGCGTCCGGCCCAGAACCTTCCTGACGGTGAAGGTCAACGAGAACGACCTTCTGGAGCGGTTCGGCGTGGACATCGTCACCATTGACTACACGGAGATCAATCTGGAGATCGGGCAGATTCTGGAGAAAAAGCCGCCGCGGCTTGGGGAGCTGCTGGAAGACCTGCGGAAGGACTACGACGTGTCCTCCATGCAGCCGGAGGCGTTGGAGCGCATCGCCGCCATGGAATGCGCCATTCTGAACCTGGCGGACAAGTACGGCTGCACCTGCTTTGCCAGCGAGTGCTGGCGGACCTTCAGCGTGCCCTACGGCATCATGCCCTGCGCCGGCTTTGCCGAGCTGATTCAGCGGGGCCTGCCCGTGGCCTGCGAGTGTGACATCCACGGCGCCATTTCCTCCACCCTCCTGGCGGCGGCCGGACTCTGGCAGAAGCCCACCTTTCTGGCGGACCTGACCATCCGGCATCCCACCAATGACAACGCGGAGCTGCTGTGGCACTGCGGCCCCTGCCCCTCGTCCCTGGCAAAGCCCGGCGTCCGGCCCACCATGCAGAACTGCTTGGGCCAGTTCGAGCTGGCCGGCGGCGACATCACCGTCTGCCGCTTCGGCGAGAGCCACGGCCAGTACCGCCTGTTTATCGGCGAGGGCCGCGCCGTGGATGGTCCCCCCACCGGCGGCAACTATGTGTGGCTGGAGACCAACGACTGGCCCAAGTGGGAGCGCCGCCTCGTCAAGGGCCCCTACATTCATCATATCTCCGCCCTCCATGGGACCTACGCGTCGGTGCTGGAGGACGCCTGCGAATACCTGGGCGTCACGGCGGAGCGTGCGGAATAAGCAGTATTGAAAAGGAGCGAAACATATGTCCCTGGAAAAAGCGGTCGACATTCTGCGCTATGCGGACCGGCAGAAAAAGTGCGTCGTCGGATTTGACGCGTTCAATATGGAAACCATCAAGTGGATCATTGACACGGCCGAGGAAGAGCAGATCCCGGTCATCCTGATGATCTACCCCGGCGATAAGAAGATCATGCCGCTGAGCACCTTTGCGGCGGTCACCCGGGATCTGGCCGCCAAGGTGAAGACACCGGTGGGCCTGATGCTGGATCACGGCCCCGATTTTGCCACCACCATGGAGGCGGTCCGCGGCGGCTTCAGCAGCATGATGATCGACACGTCCCACCTGGATTTCGAGGAAAACGTGCGCCAGACGGCGGAGGTGGTCAAGACCTGCCACGCCCTGGGCATCGATGTGGAAGGCGAGCTGGGCCATGTGGGCGTGGCTTCCAACGAAGCGGACTACAAGAACGCGGACAATTTCACCCGGGTGGATAAGGCGGTGGAATTCATTGAGCGGACCGGCGTGGATATCCTGGCCATCTCCATCGGCACGGCCCACGGCAGCTATGTGTCCGCGCCGAAGCTGGATTTGGAGCGGCTGGAGCAGATCAACGCGGCCACGGACATTCCCCTGGTGCTCCACGGCGGCACCGGCGTGCCGGAGGACCAGCTGAAGGCGGCCTTCGCCCGCGGCATCAACAAGCTCAACTATGCCACAGGCTATAAGCTGAAGCTCTATGCGGTTGCCAAGGAGATCATGGAGCGGGGCGAGATCCGGCCCAGAATGAGCGATCTGGTGATGGCCATGGAGCAGCCTATGCATGAGTTCCTCCGCGGCATTATGCGTCTGGCATGGCCCGAATGAGCGGGACCCCGGCCTTTGAAACGGACGCCGGGCGGAAAAAACGGCGTCTCCCGTCCCCCGGCCTGGTGCGCTACACGGTCCTGGCGATCCTGTTCTGGCTGGCCCTCTATCTTGGCAACTATCTGACGGTCTATCTCCAGGCCCTGGGCTTTTCCAGCTCCGTCATCGGCTATGTCAGCAGTGCGGCTGCGGCCACCGGCATGCTGGGCAGCTTTGCCGTGGGCCGTATCAGCGACCGGCTGAAGACGGTGAAATGGGTCTGCATCGCGGTCCTGGCGCTGACGGGCGTCTCCTTCCTGCTGTTCCCGCTTTCCGCCAAGGTCGTGGTTCGCGGCGTGTCCCTGGCCCTGCTCTGGTGGCCCCTTGCCTGTCTGTTCCGCAGCCCGGTCAGCTCCCTGGTGGAGAACTGGATCGTCCGCGGCTCCTACAGCGAGCGGTTCAACTACGGCATCGCCCGGGCCGGCGGCTCCATCGGCTCCTGCGTCAGCAGCATCCTTGCCAGTGTACTGGTGACGGCCCTGTACGCGGTGATGACCCGGGTGGATGCCATCGCGGTCACCTATTATGTGAGCGGCGGCCTAATGCTCCTGTGCGCGTTCTATGCCCTGACGGTCCATGACGTGCAGGCGGAGGAAAAACAGGTCCGGCCGGAGCAGCTTAAGCTGCGGAAGCTGTTCTCCAACTACTATTTTGTGGTGCTGCTGGCGTTCAACTTCCTGCTGAATATCTGCATCAATCCACCCTTTGTGTTCCTGACCTACATTCTTTCGGAATCGGGCATCGATACGGCAAAGCTGGGCCTGATCATCGGCTGGGAGGCGCTGCTGGAGCTGCCGCTGCTGTTCCTGCTGAATTCCCTGCGCCGCAAGTACCCGCTCTATACGCTTCTCATTGCCAGCGGCGTGCTGTTTGCGGTCACGGCCTTTGGACAGGGCATCTCCCATTCTCTGGCCGCACTGCTGGTGTTCGGCGTGTTCTTCGGCTTTGCCAACAGCCTGAACTTCTCCTGCGGATTCAATTACATCTATTCCATTGCGCCGGTGGAGCTGCGGGCCACGGCCCACACCATGTATACCATTGCAGGCGCCTTGGGCATCATTGCCGGCAACCTGTTTGCGGGCGTCCTGATTGAGTCCATCCGCACACGGCCGGCCTATATGCTTTTTGCGGCGGCCACGCTGCTGGTTTCCATGCTCTATGCCTTCACCTTCCCCATCGGCAGCGGCC
>CAMEIU010000026.1 GCA_945918815.1 uncultured Clostridia bacterium | reverse complement strand
GATCAAGGCCGACGTCAAATCCATGGCGGAGAAGCCGGGAAAACGGTGGGAGACCGTGAAAGACAAGATCATCTGGGCCGTCCTGGCGGCGGTGATTGCGTTTTTTCTGGGAAGAATCGGACTTTAATTTTGGAGGTACATAAAATGAAAAATTGGAAAGCATGGTGTAAAGCAGCTGGAATCCGGGCCGTCAAGACCGTGGCACAGACGGCGGTGGCGACCATCGGGACCAGCGCGGTGTTCAGTCAGGTGGACTGGCGGATGGTTGTGTCCGCCTCCATCCTGGCCGGGGTGCTGTCGCTGCTGACCTCCGTGGCGGGGCTGCCGGAATTGGACGGGTAGGACGTTATGGTGAAGAAAACGAATCTCTGCAATCCCATCAACTATGGTGGGCTGCGGGAGGGGCCGGTGAAGTACATCGTCATCCACTACACGGCGGGCGACGGGGATACGGACGAGGCCAACGCGGCGTATTTCGCCCGGGCGGACACGGGCAAGACCTCGGCCCACTGGTTTGTGGACGACGATTCGGCCACCCTGTCGGTGCCGGAGGACCGGGTGGCATATCACTGCGGGGCGAGCTACTACTATCATCCGGAGTGCCGGAACAGTAATTCTATCGGCGTGGAGATGAGCAGCGTCAGGCGAAATGGACGCTACTGCTTCACGGAGGAGACCATTGTCAACGCCCAGGCGCTGGTCCGGGAGCTGATGGCAAAGTATCAGGTGCCGCCGGAGCGTGTCATCCGGCACTACGATGTGACCCACAAAATCTGTCCTGCGCCCTTCTGCGGCGCGGGACAGCAGGCGTGGGAGGAATTCAAGGGAGGGCTTATCATGTATCAGAGAATGGAGAATGTCCCGGACTGGGCAAAAGCCACGGTCCAAAAGCTGATGGACAAGGATTATCTGCTGGGAGACGGAGAAGGGAACCTGAACCTGTCCGGCGACATGGTCCGAATCCTGGTCATCCTGGACCGGGCCGGGGCATTTGACTGACAGCCGCCCCCACGGATGGATGAAAACAAGGGAATAAAAGGAGGAAATCACATATGGCAAACAACACTTTGAGCGCGGCGGATCAGCAGCTTTCCGCGGAGCAGCAGGCACAGATTCTGGCGTTGAAGGAAGAATGGGCAAGGGCTGCTGCGTCGAATGATCGGCCGGGGATGGATGCGGCCCACGCCCAGGCGGAGGCCATCCGACGCAGCGCAGGCTACATCGGCGGATCCGACGGCAGCGGCTACACCAAAATCGACAACAAGGCCGGCGGCGCGCCGGCCCAGGAGGTCCGGAAGTGGGTGGACAATTACCGGTATACCAACTATGACAGTAAGAACGGCTGGATCAACGGCTATTCCTCGCAGATGAACATGCGGAGCATGGCCAACTACATCCGCCAGCAGATGGCCGCCAATTCCGAGGCCTGGTCCTCTGCCGACGCGGCCACCCGGGATTACCTGCATCAGCAGAACGTGGAGCTGGCAGCGATTTTGAAGGACGCCACCGGCGGCACGGAGAGCACCTACAACGAGGCCCTGGGCCGCTGGGAGACGGCCAACGCCAATCTGGGCTACGGCTACAATGTGGGCCAGTATCAGGATGAGGACTGGTACCGAAACGCCTACCGCATGACCGACGAGCAGATGGACGCCTACCGCAGCGACACGTCCCGGTATCGGAACTTCGTGGACCAGAATCTGATCCGAAACTGGATCGACGAATCCTCCGGCTACACCGGCGTCTACAGCCAGTTCGTCAACGGTCCTTACGCCCAGCTCCTGGGCGGCAGCAATCCGTCCATCGTCAATCCGACCACCTATACGGACGTCCAGGGAGACGGCTTTAACGAGCATGATTACACGCCGCCGCTGGACGCCTCCGGCAACGTGTCGCCCCAGGCTCCGGCGTTGAAGAACAACAACGCCATGACGGACAACACCCGGCAGTTTGCCTCCTATGTGGACGAGAACGGCGTCATTCAGCCGGGCCTGCTGCTGCAGACCAATCCCGCCGGATCGCGGCGCAGAACCACGGAGATCAAAGACAGTCCAACGGGCAGCGCGGAGAGTGGCGGCGGTTCCATCCTGGACCAGTGGCAGGCTTCGGCCCGGCAGCAGGTGACCAATCAGACGGACTATGCCGTCAACCAGGCGGTGCAGCAGCTGCTCCGGGCCGAAGCCGACGCCCAGGCACAGTTCCAGACCCAGCGGAATCAGATCGCCGGGGACGAGCGCAACGCCCTGGACAATTCGGCCCTGTATGCCGAGACCCGGGGCGACCGGGGCGGCATCGGCCAGGCCCAGTACAACGCCATTCAGGCCACAGCGGCGGCCAATCGCCAGGCGGTCAATTCGGCCCAGACCAAGCTGGCCACGGATACGGCCCGCCAGGTGGCGGACCTCAGAGCCCAGGGCGAGTTTGAGAAGGCGGACAACCTGATGGAGATTGCCCAGACCTACCTGCTCAAGCTGCTGGAGCTGCAGCAGTGGGCGGCGGAGTACAACCTGGACGTGGCAAAGTTCCAGAGCTCCATCGCTCAGTGGCAGCAGGAATTCCAGCTCCAGGCGGCCAAGGCGTTGGGAACGGCATAAAAGCAAAGCGGGAAATTGGAATTTGTTTATCAATGGACAATTGACAATGTACAATGGACAATGAAGGTATTTTCCTTCGGAAAATGATTGAAATCAGCCCGTTCTCAGGTAATTCGTAGGGGCGACCCTTGCGATCGCCCACCATGCGCACCTTCGGGCGACCGCAAGGATCGCCCCTACAGCGCTGTTCGGTCGTGCTTCCATATATTTAATTTATAAATCGTCCCGAAGGGACACCATAATTGTCCATTGTCAATTAGCCAGACAAATTCCAATTTTGATTATCGGTTTTAGTAAGCACACGGATTTTTATGACAGGGTTCCGTCCAATACTGTCATTGCGAGGAGCAAAGCGACGTGGCAATCCGTATCCCAAACGCTGTAAGTTTCTGAGTGCTCCCGTAAAATCGGTCTGTACAGGGGGAACGGATTGCCGCGCCAGTGTGTGCACTGGCTCGCAATGACAGCGTTTTTTGAGCACTTGCACAAAATTTGCAGTTGCTTATTAAAGCCGATAATCATAATTCCAATTTGACGCAGGTACCGGGAGACGGTATAATGGAAGAAAAAACAAAGGGAGGATCTCCATGCAGTATCTTCTGGCCCATGATCTGGGCACCTCCGGCGACAAGGCTACGCTGTTTACCACCGACGGGCAGCTGGTGAGAAGCGCCGTCGAAGCCTATCCCTGCGACTATTCCCACGGCAACTGGGCCGAGCAGAATCCGGCGGACTGGTATGGCGCCGTGTGCCGGGCCACCCGGGCCCTGACGGCGGATGTGAATCCGGCGGAGATCCTGGGCGTCAGCTTCAGCGGCCATATGATGGGCGCGGTGCTGCTGGACGGCCGCGGAGACCTGCTGCGGCCCGCTATCATCTGGGCGGACCAGCGGGCCACGGAGGAGCAGGAAATCCTCTCCCGGCGGGTGGGAGACGACCGGTTCTACGCCATCACCGGCAACCGGAACAACCCCACCAATTCCATCGCCAAAATCATGTGGTCCATGGTCCATGACGGCTGCGGGGACCGGCTGGCGGCGGCCCTCAACTGCAAGGACTATATCATCTACCGTCTCACCGGCAACCTTGGCACCGACTACTCCGACGCCTCCGGCACCGGGGCCTTCGATTTGAACACCTTCACTTGGTCCCAGGAGATTCTGGAGGCCGCCGGAGTTCCGGCCTCGGTGATGCCGGAGGTCCACGCCTCCACGGAGCTGGCGGGCCGGGTGACGGCAGGTGCGGCGAAGGAAACGGGGCTGCTGGAGGGAACCCCGGTGTTCCACGGCTGCGGCGACGGCACGGCGGCCTCCGTGGGCACCGGCGTGTTCCAGGTGGGCCAGGCCTATTGTTCCCTGGGCTCCTCGGCCTGGATCTCCTACATGGACGACGCGCCCTTGCTGGATCCCCAGCAGCGGACCTTCAATCTTGCCGGCATCCAAAAGGGCCGGGTGTATCCCCTGGGCGCCATGCAGGCGGCGGGCCTCAGCTACAACTGGATGCGGGACGAGCTGTGCCGGGCGGAACGGATGGACGCCGGGGCCAACGGGACCAGCGTGTACCGGGAGATCAACGATCAGATTGCCCGGACGCCGGTGGGTGCCAACGGGGTGGTGTACCTGCCCTATCTCATGGGCGAGCGGAGCCCCTGGTGGGACGCATCGGCCAAGGGCGCGTTCCTGGGTCTAAAAAAGGAGACCGCCCACGCGGATCTGCTGCGGGCGGTCATGGAAGGTGTGACGCTGAATCTGGCCTTGATTCTCAATGTGTTCCGGCAGAAGCGGGACTTTTCCGCTTTGCGGATCATTGGCGGCTGTGCCCAGGAGCCGGTCTGGCGGCAGATGCTGGCGGACGCATTGGGCGTGCGGATTCAGAAGCTGAACCTCCTGGAAGAGGGCTGCTCCCTGGGCGCGGCGGTGGCCGCCGGAATTGGCGCGGGGGTGTTCCCCGACGCGTCGGCCATCGACCGGTTTATCCGGGTGGAGGATGAGGCTGTGCCGGATCCTGCGGTGACCGAGCAGTACGCCCCGCTGCTGGAACGGTTCGCGGAGGCCTATGAACGGCTGAGAGGAATGGCGTTTTAAATTGGGAGTTTGCGAGGTGTTGTAAGGGGGACTGTTAGAAAAGTCTGCCTTCCCGTATTGACCACAAACTTTTTGATGGAAAAAGCATCGAAATTACGGTCAAAAAGGAACGGATTGCCACGCCGGTGTGCGCACCGGCTCGCAATGACAGACTTTCTTAACAGCCCCTACATACTATATCAACAACTCCCAATTTTCCGGGATCCGATCTGATAAAGAGCAGCATACAAAACCCCAGGCGCGCGGTTGGGTGCGTGCCTGGGGACTTTTTTGCTTTATTTTCCGCTGGTGGGGTCGTAGTTCCGGCCGAATTGCAGGTTGGTGAATTTAATGGTGCTGCTGTCGGGATGGCTGCGGGCGGGGGCGGGTTGGATGGGATCTTCCATATCCATCAGGCGGGAGATGTTCTGCTCGATCTCGCTGGCGATGTCCTCGGGGGTTTCGGTCTTCCTGGGCTCCGGGGGGACGGGAATGGGCTCCGGCTGGGGCGCGGGCTGGACCTTGGGCTGGGGTTTGGGCTGCGGCTGGGGCTTGGGGACCACCAGGGGCTGCTCGGCCTGCTCATAGTCGAAGGGCTTCTGCCGCTGGGGGGCCGGATGCTGATGCTCCAGGGTCAGGTCCCGCTTCTTCAGGGACTCCAGCAGCTCCAGATGGCCCTTGACGTCCTTTTCAATGACGTCGATGAAGTTCAGGGCGGCCTGCTTGGCGCAGTTCATCCGCTCCTCTTCCTCACTGAGGACCTGGTCCAGGTTGGCGGTCTTGTTCTGAGCGGCGTTCTCGGCCTCGGACATGAGCCGGGCGCACTTCTTCTCGGCCTCGGCCACCATGGCGTCGGCGGTGCGCTGGGCGGAGATGATGGCCTTGCGCATACTCTCCTCCTGGCTGCGGTATTCCTCCAGCTTCTCCACCAGGACCTTCATCTTGCTTTTGAGAACGGCGTTTTCCTTGTACAGGGTGATGTAATCCTCGGTCAAAGGCTCCAGGAAATCATCCACGGTCTGCATATCGTAGCCGCCGAACACGGCCTTGTCAAAGGTTTTTTCCTGAATTTCCTGCGGTGTGAACATGGTGTTGGCTCCTTCCGGTCAGATTACAGATAAAGGCCGCTGTTTTCCAGCTCGTCGATCAGGTCCCCGACGATGTCCACGTTGTAGGGGGTGATGATATAGGTGGAAATGGCGATTTTCTTAATCTTGCCGTCCAGGGCGTAGGCGCAGCCGGACAGGAAGTCCACCAGGCGGCGGGCGATGTCCTTGTTGGTGGCCTCCAGGTTCAGGACCACGGCGTGCTTGCTGCGCAGATGCTCCGCGATTTCAGACACGTTGTCGAAGCGGTCGGGCTTCACCAGGACCACCTGCATCTGGGCGGTGGTGTGGATATTGACCACCTTGCTGTCGGTGGTGCGGCGATTGGAACCGGTGTTGACGCTGCTGCGGCTCTGGCTGGAAGTGCTGTTCAGATCGTCCAGAACATCGTCGTAGGGAGAAGAAGAGGCGCGGGGCGCGGGACGGGCGGCAGTGCTGGCGCGGGAAGCCCGGGGACGCTCCTCCAGGTCGAAATCATCATCGAAATCATCTTCGTCCTCGGCATAAGGGCGTGCAAGTTTTTTCAATTCATCCATAAATCCCATGGTCTGTGTCCTCCAAAAAGTGTGGTGAAGCTGGCGGCGCCAGCAGCGCGGTGTCTATTTCAATTTTTTATTTCTGCGGTTGTCCGTAATTCCGCGGCCCGAAAATGGCGGTACCGACGCGAATCATGGTGCTGCCATTGGCGATGGCGTCGGCATAGTCGCCGCTCATGCCCATGGACAGACAGGTCATACTAACATTATCGTATTTTTTTGCCCTTATGTCAACAAGAAGCTGACGCATTTGTGCAAAATACTTGGAATTTCCCCCGGGTTCTTCCGAAATTGGTGGAATTGCCATGAGGCCCAGCAGGCGGCAGTGGGGATATTGGACCATTTTGGACGCGGTTTCCATGGCTTCATCCGGCGTGAAGCCGGATTTGCTCTCCTCCTGGCCGATGTTGACCTCCAGAAGGATGTCCTGGACCAGGTCCAGCCTGGCGGCGGTCTTCTCGATGCACTCCAAAAGCTCCAGCCGGTCCACGGACTGAATCAGGTCCACCTTCCCCACCACCTGCTTGACCTTGTTGGTCTGCAAATGGCCGATGAAGTGGACGGGCTTGCCCTCGTAGGCGCCCAGGGGCTGCTTCTGCACCAGCTCCTGGACCCGGTTCTCGCCGCAGCAGTCCACCCCCGCCGCCACGGCGGCCTTCACCGCCTCGGCGTCGTTCATTTTCGTGGCGGCGCAGAGCTGAATTTCCCTGGGATCCCGGCCCGCGGCCCGGGCGGCTTCCTCCATTTCCGCCCGGATCCGGGCGATATTTTGCGCAATGTGTTCCATGTCAGCGCACGACCTTTCCGTCATAGAGATTTTTCGCACCCACGATGATCTCATCGCCGGGCCACAGATTGTCTGTGGAGGACTTGTCCAGCTCCACCACATAGCTCTCGCCGTTGTCGTGGAGAATGTTCACGTTTTTCCACACGGCGGCGTTGCCCTCCAGCACATAGACACCGGCCTGGGAATTCTCATTGACGCGGATGGCCTCCTTGGGCACCCGCAGGCCCGCATAGGAGGTGAAGACTACGTCCGCCGACTGCTGCCGCAGCAGGGTCACGTCCTGCATGTAGTAATTGCAGGACAGGACCAGCAAACGGCTGCCGTCCTGCTCCTTACCCATGCGGTAGATGGTCATGGTCAGGCTGTTGTAGAACTGGGAGGAAAAGGTCACGGGGACCTTGTCGCCCACGGTCACGCCCTGGAGCTGATCGGCGGGAACCACAGTCACATAGTACCAGGTGTCGCCGGAGATGATCTTGCCGACTTCATTGCCGGCCAGCTCCGCGGGCTGGAGATTTTCCAAGGATTCGATGGACATCTCGCTGAGGGCTTCCACGGTCAGGACGTTTTCGTAGCCGTCCACGGTGCCGGAGAAGTAGCCGCTGTGTTCGGCGGCGACCACGGTGGTGTCAATGGAGGCGACGGTGTTCAGGGAGGCGATCTCCTGCTGCAAGTCGCTGATGCGCTGGCTCAGGTCGTCTTCCTCACCCTCACCGGCGGCGGACATGCGGCGGAGAATCAGGCCCTTCAGGGCCGCGCTGCTGTCGCTGGCGGCGTTCAGGTCCCGGCGGGCCACGTTTCGGCTCATGTTCGCCAGCTGGGCCTGGATCTCCGCGTCCAGCAGGGCCTGGTCGGCGGCGTCGGCGGAGTAGGCGGCGGCGTATTGCAGCTGCTCCAGCTGGCTTTCCAGCTCGGCGATCTGCAACTGCCGCTCCTGGGCGTCGGCGTTCAGATAGCCCGTGGCCACAGTCTGGTTTTTGGACACCCGCTCGCCCTCGGAGACCACCAGGGTGGTGATATCGTAGCGGGAGGTGAGGACCGTCTCGTCCCGGACCACATAGCCCGTGGTGTAGCTGCCGGTACCGGCCTCATACTCAATGGCCGCGGTGGTGGTCAGCGGGGCGTAGACGGCGGAAAAGATGTAGTAGCCGAAGTAACAGACCACAGCCGCCAGGAAGATCCAAAGGACCAGCTTGGTATAAAATTTTCCTTGTTTCATTGGGACCTCCTTGGGGCTGGGTACCGGTTACGGCGTCATGCGGATCGGTTCCGCGGGCTGGATGGTGGAGATGGCGTGCTTATAGATGAAATTCTGCTTGCCCTCGCTGAGCAGCAGCACAGCGAACTGGTCAAAGCTGAGAATGGTGCCCCGGAGCTGGAAGCCGTTGATGAGAAACACGGTCACGGCGGTCTTGTCCCGGCGGGCTTGGTTGAGATAGCGGTCCTGCAGGTTTTCTGGTTTTGTCATGGGAAACACTCCTTCTTTCTTTGGTGTACCCATTATGTTAGCCGGAAACCCATGTCGGATGCTGTTGAAATGGACAATGGACAATGGACAATGGACAATGGATGTGTCGCTGACGCGACGAATTGGAATTTTTGAACGCACGATCCTAAAATGTCGTAGGGGCGACCCTTGTGCCCTAAGGGCACTTTGCCGCCGCTTCGCGGCTCGGGCGCGTCGCCCGCCGTGCGCACGACCGGGCGACCGCAAGGGTCGCCCCTGCGAAGGGAGTATCCGTCGGGTGCATTCAATCCTCTATGATCCGCTGTACTTCCTGCCAGGTATGCTGAAAATCAACCGGTTCCTCCTGCATGATCCAGTGGATTTCTTTGTTTCTCCGGAACCAGGTCAGCTGCCGCTTGGCGTATCTCCGGCTTTCCTGCTTCACCTTTTCCACGGCTTCCTCCATGGTCATTTCGCCCCGGAGGGCGGCCATGGGTTCCTTGTAGCCGATGGCCTGGAGGCTGGTGGCCGTGGGCGGGACGCCTTCGGACAGGAGCCTTTGAATTTCGTCCAGGAGGCCGTCCTCCATCATGAGATCCACCCGCCGGTCGATGCGGCGGTACAGATCCGCCCGGTCGGTAAAGTCCAGGCCGATCCACAGGGGATGGTATTTGGGCGGCACGGCCTGGGTCTCCAGATTGTGCTGGGTTATGGTCTTGCCGGTCTCCAGATAGACCTCCATGGCCCGGATGATCCGCCGCCGGTTGCCCGGATGGAGCCGTTCCGCGCTGTCCGGGTCCACGGCCCGGAGCTTTTCCAGGACCGCTTCCGTGCCCTCCCGGTCTGCCAGGGCCTCCAATTCCTGGCGGCGGCCCGTCTCCGGGTAGGGAGCGAAGGTCCGGCCCGCCATCAGGCTGTCCGCATACAGGCCCGTGCCGCCGCAGAGGACGCAGGTCTTGCCGCGACTTAGAATGTCCTGCAAGATCGGGTCCGCCATTTCCACATAGCGGCCCACGGAGAAGGGCTCCTCCAGCCCGATGACGTCGATCATATGATGGGGGACCCCCTGGGTCTCTTCCGGCGTGGGCTTGGCGGTGCCGATGTCCATGCGGCGGTAGATCTGCATGGAATCGCAGGACAGGACCTCGCCGTGAAGGGCCTTGGCCAGCTCCACAGCCAGCCGGGTCTTGCCGGAAGCCGTGGGACCGACGACGCAGAGGATAGATGGTGCGGACATGCAGATCACCTCGTTTCTCGTAGGGGCGGCTGGTAGCCGCCCCAACAACACGCTATGCGCGCTTAAACTGCTTCTCCAATTGCTTTTTTGTCAGCGTTGTGATCACCGGTCTGCCGTGGGGGCAGTATTTGATGTCGTCCCGCTCCATGACCTGGCGGACCAGGGCGTCCCGTTCCTTCGGCTCCGTGTGCCAGCCGGCTTTGATGGCGGCTTTGCAGGCGATGGTGTGGAGCATGGCGCCCCGCAGGGACTTGGGGTCCGAGGACGTGCCATCCATCAGGTCGGCGGCCAGCTGCTCCAGGGCGCTTTCCGCCTGGCTTTCGTCCAGCTCGGCGGGAATCTGGCGGACCAGCACCGTGCCGCCGCCGAAGTCTTCCACCTCATAGCCGTAGCGTTCCAGCAGCACCCGGTTGTCCAGGATTACCGCCGCTTCCTCCTGAGTCAGGTTGGCGGTCAGGGGGACCAGCAGGACCTGGGCCATGATGGGGCTGTCGTCCTGCTTCAATTTCTCAAAGAGAATCCGTTCGTGGGCCGCGTGCTTGTCCATGAACAGCACCGCGTCGCCCTGCTCGAGGATGATGTAGGTGTCCAGCACCTCGCCCACCACCCGGTAGGGGGCCGCCTCCGGCAGATCCAGGGCGGTCTGCTCCGGTGCGGGCGCGGGCTCCCGAACGGGCGCAGGCTTCGCGGCGGGAGCGGGTGCGGGATTCGGGGCGGCAGGCTTGGGAAGCTGAACCTCCTGCCGGACCTGGGCGGCGGGGACATGCTCCCGGACCGGCGGCACCTGGCTGACAAAGCCGGTCTGCCGCTTGGGCGCTTCCGTAAAGGCCCGGGTCACCTCCGGCGCGGGGGCCTTTTTGGGCCGTTCCTCCAAAGCCTGGACGAAGGTCCGGTAGTCCTGGGCCGACATGGTGCGGAAGGTTTCGGATTTTGGCTTGGCCGCGGCTGCCTTGGGAGCCGGTTCGGCGGCGGGCTTGGGGGCGTTCAGCTGCATCTCCGGGCGGCCGGGGGCCTTGTTCAGTGCCGACAGAACGCCGTAGTGGAGGCAGTCGAAGACGGCCCGCTCGTTGACGAATTTCACTTCGGTCTTGGCCGGATGGACGTTGACGTCCACGGCGTCATTGGGCAGAGTGAGGCATAGAACGCAGCTGGGGAAGCGGCCCACCATCAGCTGATTCTGGTAGGCTTCCTCCAAGGCTGCGGTCATGAGCTTGGACTTCACCGGGCGGCCGTTGACGAAGAACTGCTGATAATTCCGGTTGCCCCGGGTGGCCGTGGGCTTGGTGACGAAGCCGAAGAGCTTCAAATCCTCCCACTGACTCCTGACCTCCACCATATCCGTGGCCAGCTGGCGGCCGAAGACCTGATAGACCGTGCCGTGGAGGTCGCCGTTTCCGGCGGTTTGCAGGACCGTCTCCCCGTCCTTGATGAGCCGGAAGGCCACGTCGGGATGGGCCAAAGCCTGCCGCTGGACGGCGCCCGCCACCTGGGAGCTTTCCACCGAGTCCCGCTTCATGAATTTCATGCGGGCCGGGGTGTTGTAGAACAGGTCCCGGACCACAATGGTGGTGCCGTCAGGGCAGCCGGCCGGGGCATGGTCCAGGACCCGCCCGGCCTCCAGGTGCAGGCTGACGCCCTCCTGATCCTGCATTTTGGTCAGAAGGTCGATTTTGGACACGGAAGCGATGGCGGCCAATGCCTCGCCCCGGAAGCCCAGGGTGCCGATGGCGGCCAGGTCCTCCTTGGTGCGGAGCTTGCTGGTGGCGTGGCGCAGGAAGGCAGTCTCCGCGTCCTCCGGCGCGATGCCGCAGCCGTTGTCCGTGACGCGAAGGTAGGTCATGCCGCCGTTCTGGATTTCCACCGTGACCTGGGAGGCCCCGGCGTCCACGGCGTTCTCCACCAATTCCTTCACGGCGGAAGCCGGCCGCTCCACCACCTCACCGGCGGCGATCAAATCCGCCACATGGCGGTCCAGTTGCAGGATTTTGGGCATAAAGGAAAGGTCTCCTTTCCAATTGACAATTGACAATGGACAATTGACAATGATGGTGTCCCCTGCGGGGACGATTGAATTTTTACTCAGTTGGCTGAACTTTTTGCCGTATTGATGATGGCGGTCAGGAGCTTTGTCAGTTCCTTGTTGTCACGATAAGCAGAACGAAATTCTGGCTCTGTAAGATAGCCGGTTTCAAACAAAAGCTCAAGCCAGTATTCGGTCTCAACGCTTTCTTTCAGAGCGATGGAAAACTTCAAAATAAAATCCGGACGGCTGACGGCCTGCGTACCTTCCCGAATATTTGCGCCGATGCTGGTGCCGCTTCGCAAAAGCTGCTTTGATAAAGCGAACTCCTGCTTTTCCCGCTGCAAATACTGACAAAGCCGTACCATCCGCACCGCAAACGCTTTGCTTTTCTGTAAAACTGCATTCATACGGCACCTCGTTATAATCATCCCCGAAGGGGATACATTCATTGTCAATTGTCAATTATCAATTGTCAATTAAAGAATCGACATTACGCCAAACGAAATGGCGTTGATGACCATGTGCAGCAGAATCGGGGCCCAGATGGTGTTGGACTTTTCGTAGGTCCAGCCCAGGGCGATGCCGGCGGGGACGTATTGCAGGGCCGCCAGCAGGACGGACTTCCAGTCGTACAGCAGGACGTACTGCCACACATGGATGGCGGCGAAGAAGAGGATGGTCACGGCGTAGGCGGCGATGCGGCTTTTCCGGCGGATGACGCCGAACAGCAGGCCGCGGACCAGGGTTTCCTCGATCATGGGGGCCAGAATCACCCCGCAGATCACCATGGCGGCCCGGCTTTGGGACGCCAGCTCCAGGACGGTCTGGTCGTTATAGCTGGTGACCGACAGGTCCAGCCAGCCGAGAATCAGAGAATACAGGAAATTGCCCGCGTAATAGAGGACGAAGCCCAGGATCAAAGCCTGGATCAGCTCCCAGAACCGGATGGCCCGGAAGCTGCGGAGCAGGAAATTGTGAAAAATGATCCAGACCATGAGGCAGTTGATGACGAAGTAGCAGATATTGATTTGCAGCATGGTCAGACGGAACCCCAGCAGGCCGGAGAGATATTGCAGAATCAGGGCCAGCAGGACCACATAAAACGGCAGGTAGCAGAATCCCGCCACCTTCTCTGCCGTGGAGAGGCCTGGACCGAGGGAATAGGATTTGGCGTTGGCCAAAAGGATACCTCCTTTGCATGCACCCCTCGTGCCCCCTCAGAGGCAGTGCGAGGGTTTTACCGGATCATCTGCTTCAATTGATACAGCACGTTCATGGCTTCGATGGGGGTCAACGTCTCCACGGTGATTCCGGCCAGCTTGTCGCGGATGGAGACGGCGTCCAGGTCCATGAGGGACACCTGATCCTCCACCGCGGGCTGGACCTCCTTGGGCGTGTGGCCGCCCTGGGCTTCCAGCTCCTTCAAAATGGCTGTGGCCCGGCTGATGACCCTGTCCGGCAGGCCCGCCAGCTTGGCGACTTCCACGCCGTAGCTCTGGTCTGCCGCCCCGGGGACGATTTTCCGGAGGAAGATCATCTCACCCTGGCGCTTTTTCACGGAAATGTTGTAATTTTTCACGCCGGGCAGTTCATTTTCAATGTCCGTCAGCTCATGGTAGTGGGTGGCGAACAATGTCTTGGCCCCCAGGGTCCGCTTGTCGGCGGCGTATTCCAGTACGGCCCGGGCGATGGACATGCCGTCATAGGTGGAGGTGCCCCGGCCGATCTCGTCGAGAATCAGAAGGCTCCTGGACGTGGCGTGCTTCAAAATGTCCGCCACCTCCTGCATTTCCACCATGAAGGTGGACTGGCCGGAGGCCAGATCGTCGGAGGCGCCGATTCTGGTGAACAGCCGGTCCACCACGCCGATGCGGGCGGACTTGGCCGGGACAAAGCTGCCCATCTGGGCCATGAGGACGATCAGCGCCACCTGGCGCATGTAGGTGGATTTACCGGCCATGTTGGGACCGGTGATGATGGCCACCTGGCAGCCCTCCATGCCCAGCTTCGTGTCGTTGGGCACGAACAGCTGGCCCTTCAGGACCTGCTCCACCACCGGATGACGGCCCGCCTCAATCTGTAGGCTGCCGGACAGGTCCACCTCGGGACGGCAGTAGTTGTTCTTCACGGCGTTGGCCGCGAAGCAGCTTAACACGTCGGCGGCGGCCACGGCGGCGGCAGTGGCCTGGACCCGCTGGGCCTGGTCCGCCAGACGCTGCCGGAGATCGGAGAAAATTTCGTATTCCAGACCGGCGATCCGGTCCTTGGCGTTGAGGATGGTATCCTCCAGCTCCTTCAATTCCTCCGTGATGTACCGCTCACCGTTGGCCAGGGTCTGCTTGCGGATGTAATCCTTGGGAACCAGATTGACCTGCCCCTTGGCGACTTCAATATAGTAGCCAAAAACCCGGTTGAAGCCCACCCGGAGATTTTTGATGCCGGTCTTTTCCTTTTCCCGGGCCTCAATCTCTGCCAGGGTTCCCTTGCCGCCGGACATGATGTCGTGGAGCCGGTCCAGCTCTTCATTGCAGCCGGGCCGGATCATGCCGCCCTCCCGGATGGTGAAGGGGGGATCGTCCACGATGGAGCGGTCGATTTCGTCCTTCAAATCGTGGAGATCGTCCAGTTCCTCATAGAGAATCTGCCACAGGCTGCTGCTTCTCTGGCCCAGAGCGGCCTTGATTTCCGGCAGCCGGGCCGCGCCGTTGGACAGCTGCCGGAAGTCCCGGCAGTTGCAGGTGCCGGTGACGATGCGGGCCATGACCCGCTCCAGGTCGCTGACTTCTTTTAATAAGAGGATCAATTCCTCTCTCGCCACGGTGTCGTCCACCAATTCGGCCACGGCCTCCAGCCGCTTGTTGATCTGTTGGGGATTGAGAAGGGGCTTTTCCAGCCAGCTGCGGAGCAACCGGCTGCCCATGGCGGTCTTGGTCTTGTCCAAAACCCACAAGAGGCTCCCCCGCTTTTCGCCGCCCCGCATGGTCTGGGTCAATTCCAGATTCCGGCGGGCGGTCAGGTCCAGGTCCATGAATTTGCCGGAGAGATAGTAATCCAGCTCCCGCACATGGGGCAGGTCGGATTTCTGATTCTCCCACAAGGCTTTCAATAAGGCCCCCGCCGCCCGGACCACCGCCGGGGCGGCGCCGAGGCCCAGATTCTCCAGGGAATTGTGGAATTGTTCCTCCACCAGGGTGCGGGCCGCGTCAAAGTCAAACTCCATGCCGCCGCCTCGTTCCACACAGCAGGAGAGCCGCTGCCGCAGCGCCTCCTGCAATACCGGCTCGTCAACGGCTGTGCCGCCTAAGAGCAGCTCCGTGGGCTGGAAGCGGCCCAGCTCGTCCACCAGTTTGTCGGCATCCGTGGCCAAAGTCGCGCTGAACATGCCCGTGGAGATGTCGCAGAAGCACAGGCCAAACTGGCGTGCCTCTCCGAAGGCGCAGGCAAAATAGTTGTTGCGGCTCTCATCCAGCATGGAGCTTTCGGTGACGGTGCCGGGAGAGACCACCCGGATGATGTCCCGCTTCACCAGGCCCTTGGCCAGGGCCGGGTCCTCCATCTGCTCGCAGATGGCGACCTTATAGCCCTTCGCCACCAGCCGGGCAATGTAGCTTTCCGAAGAATGGAAGGGCACGCCGCACATGGGCGTCTGGTCCTCCTTGGCCTTGCCCCGGTCCCGGGTGGTCAGGGTCAGGTCCAGCTCCTTGGACACCAGCTTGGCGTCCTCGGCGAACATTTCATAGAAGTCCCCCAGGCGGAAAAACAGCAGGCAATCGGGATTGCGCTCCTTCATTTCCAGATATTGTTTCATCATGGGCGTTAACTCGGCCATGGAAGAACTCCTTTCCGTCGCGATAGAATTTCATGATCGCCCCTACGAATGGATTCCAAAGATTAAACCAAATTTCCGTGGCAGTCGCAGTTTTCGGGCAGTCTGCCGGTCAGGCTCCAGGTGGTGCTGCTGGTGATTTCCACATAAATAAACTGTCCGATGAGGCTGTCGTCTCCTTCAAAGCGGACCAGCCGTCCGCCTTCGGTGCGGGCGGTCAGCTGGCCGTCCTCCCGGCCGTCCACCAGGACCCGGTAGGTCTTGCCCACGTATTCCCGGTGCTTTTCCTCGGAGATCCGGTTCTGGACGGCGATGAGCTTGTCGAAGCGGCGGTTCTTGTCCTCTTTGGTGGCCGGGTCCGGCATTTCCGCCGCCGGAGTGCCCTTGCGGGGGGAGTAGATAAAGGTGAACAGGGCGTCATAACGCACCTTCTCAATCAGCTTGATGGTATCTTCAAATTCCTCGTCGGTCTCGCCGGGGAAGCCCACGATCACGTCGCTGGTCAAGACCAACCCCGGCATGACCTGGCGGCCGTACTCGGCCAGGGCCAGATATTGCTCCGCAGTGTACCGCCGGTTCATGGTCTTCAGAACCCGGTCGTTGCCGGACTGGAAGGGCAGGTGGAACTGCTTGGCGATCTTCGGATGGGAGGCCATGGTGTCAAAGAGCTTTTTGGTGGCGTCCTTGGGATGGCTGGTCATGAATCGCAGCCAGAAGTCCCCGGGCAGCTCGGCGATTTGGGCCATCAAATCGGCGAAATCGATGCCGAGGCCCAGGTCCTTGCCGTAGGAGTTGACGTTCTGGCCCAGGAGGGTGATGTCCTTGTAGCCCTGGGACAGGAGGTCCTGCACTTCCTCCAGGATTTCCTCCGGCAGGCGGCTCCGCTC
>CAMEIU010000025.1 GCA_945918815.1 uncultured Clostridia bacterium | reverse complement strand
CCTGCGAGGGCGCGCTGCTGGTGGTGGACGCCACCCAGGGCGTGGAGGCCCAGACCCTGGCCAACACCTATCTGGCCATTGACGCGGGCTTGGAGGTGCTGCCGGTCATCAATAAGATCGACCTGCCCGCCGCCCGGCCCCAGGAGGTCAAGCAGGAGATTGAGGACGTCATCGGCCTGCCGGCCATGGACGCGCCGGAGATCTCCGCCAAGAACGGCATCAACATTCATTCCGTTTTGGAACTGGTGGTCCGGGACGTGCCGCCTCCCACCGGCGACCGGGACGCGCCCCTGCGGGCCCTGATCTTCGACAGCCAGTATGATTCCTATCGCGGCGTCATCGTCTACATGCGGGTCATGGACGGCGTGGTCCGGCCGGGCATGGACATCAAGATGTTAGCCACCGGAGCGGAATACAAGGTGGTGGAGGTGGGCTACCTCCAGCCCAAGGGCATGATTCCCTGCGACGGTCTGGGAGCCGGCGAGGTGGGCTATTTGACCGCCTCCATCAAGACCGTCTCCGACACCCGGGTCGGCGACACGGTCACCAGTCTGGACAACCCCGCCAAGGAGGCGCTGCCCGGCTACAAGGCGGTGCAGCCCATGGTCTTCTCCGGCGTCTATCCCGCCGACGGCAGCAAGTACGGCGACCTGCGGGACGCCTTGGAAAAATTGAAGCTCAACGACGCTTCCATGAGCTTTGTCCAGGAGAACTCCATCGCCCTGGGCTTCGGCTTCCGCTGCGGCTTCCTGGGCCTGCTCCACATGGAGATCATTCTGGAGCGTCTCGAGCGGGAGTACAATCTGGATCTGATCACCACGGCCCCCAACGTCGTCTACCAGATCACCAAGACCGACGGCACGGAGCTGGAGGTCTATACGCCCCTGAACTATCCCGATCCGGCGGAGATCGCCGAGGCCCGGGAGCCCTACGTCAAGGCCAGCATCATTTCTCCCCAGGAGTATGTGGGCAACATTATGGAGCTGTGCCAGCAGCGGCGGGGCGAGTACAAGGACATGACCTATCTCGATTCCACCCGCGTGGAGCTCCACTATGAAATGCCCCTCAACGAGATCATCTACGATTTCTTCGACGCATTGAAATCCAGGACCCGGGGCTATGCCTCTCTCGACTACGAGCTTTCCGGCTACAAGCCCAGCAAGCTGGTGAAGCTGGATATTCTCCTGAACGGCGACGTGGTGGACGCCTTGAGCTTTATCATCTTTGCCGACAACGCCTATCCGAGAGCCCGGAAGATCTGCCAGAAGCTCAAGGACAACATTCCCCGGCAGATGTTTGAAATTCCCGTCCAGGCCGCCATCGGCGGCAAGGTTATCGCCAGAGAGACCATCAAGGCCCTCCGGAAGGACGTGCTGGCCAAGTGCTACGGCGGCGACATCACCCGGAAGAAGAAGCTGCTGGAAAAGCAGAAGGAAGGCAAGAAGCGCATGCGGAGCTTCGGCACGGTCAGCGTGCCCAGCGAGGCGTTTATGGCCGTGTTGAAACTGGACGACGAATGAGTATTTGAATGGACAATTGACAATGATGGTGTCCGCCTCTCAAGGGGAAGCCCTGGGCGCTCCCGCGCCAGTACACATTGTTTGGAGGTTCCTATGCAGCTGAAAAAACAAGCCAAGGCTCCGCAGGCCATTAAGCCTCTGGGCCTCTATATCCATGTGCCCTTTTGCCGCAGCAAGTGTGAATACTGCGACTTCTATTCCCTGGGCGGTGGTTTGAATAAAGAATCCATGGACCTGTATCTCCAGGCCGTGCTGGCCCATCTCAAGGAGACCGCCCAGCGGGTGGTGGGCTACAGCGTGGACACGGTGTACTTCGGCGGCGGCACGCCCAGCTTTTTCGGGGCCCAGAATCTGACCCGGATTCTGACGGAGATCGACCGCCGGTTCCATCTGGAAAAGGACGCGGAGATCACCCTGGAGGCCAACCCGGATTCCGTCTCGGCCCAGTCTCTGGAGAAGCTCCGCCGGGCGGGGTTCAACCGGATCTCCATCGGCGTCCAGACCGACGACGACGCCCAGCTCAAATCTCTGGGCCGTCCCCACAACTACAAGCAGGCCCAGATGGCGGTGTCCCAGGCCAGACGGGTGGGCTTCAACAACATTTCCGTGGATCTGATGTTCGGCCTGCCCAGCCAGAGCCGGGAGCAGTGGATGTCCACCCTGCGGAACGTGCTGGATTTAAAGCCGGACCACATCTCCTGCTACGGTCTGAAGGTGGAGCCGGGCACCCGGCTGTGGGAGTACAAGGACTGCGCCAACCTGCCCGACGACGACGCCCAGGCGGACATGTACTTCTACGCCGTGGAGACCCTGGAGTCCTTCGGCTACCATCAGTATGAGATTTCCAACTTCGCCAAGCCCGGCTTCGAATGCCGCCACAATCTGAAATACTGGACCGGCGAGGAATATCTGGGCTTCGGCCCGGCGGCGGCCTCGGATTTTGCAGGCAAGCGGTTCACGGCGGCGGCGGACCTGGACCAGTATATCACCGGCGTCATGGAGCAGGGGGTCATTCTCTCGGAGTGCGACACGATTCCCATCCGGGAGCGGGCGGGAGAGTACCTGATGCTCCGGCTCCGAACCAGCCTGGGCATTGAGGCCAATGAATATATGCAGACCTTCCTGCTGCCCTTCGAGCCGCTGGAAAAGCTGCTGGCCACCTACGAAAAGCGGGACCTGGCCAAAAAAGAAGAGAACGGCCGCTGGAGACTGACGCCCAAGGGCTTCATGGTCTCCAACGCCATCCTCGTGGAGCTGCTGGAAGTCCAGCAGCAGAGCAAGCCGTTGGCAAAAGTCAGATAGATAAGCGTATCCCAACGGGCGGCCCTTATGGTCGCCCGCTGGTACTTATTTGTCCATTTCCTCCACGGTTTCTTGGACTATTTTGATAAAATCCGTCATCTGGCTGCTGACCGGGTGCTTGACGGGGTAGCAGATGTAGAAATAGCGGTTCATGGGCATCCCTTGGATGGTGCAGGAGCAGATCAGGTTTTCCGACGTGTACCGCTGGACACAGCGGCGGGACAGGACGCCCAGGCCCAGGTTGTGGAGCACCATGTCCACAATGGCCGTGCTGGAGGCGGACTCCGCGATGACGCGGATGGGAATCTTGGCCGTGCGCATGTAGTTTTCAAAAATCGTCCGGGTGCCGCTGCCCTGCTCCCGGAGGATGAAATCCTGGTCCCGCAAAGCCTCGGCCTCCAAAACCTCCCGCCCCCAGAGGGGATGGTCTTTGGCGCAGATGACCTCCAAGGAATCCTCCGCCATGGGCAGCTTGGCGATTTTGTCATTGGTGATGATGCCCTCGATCAGCGCGATATCGACCTCATTGTGCAGCAGCCGGTCCTCCAGCTGCTGCGTATTTTCTACCAGCAGGTGGGGCCGGATGTCCGGGAACCGCCGCTTCATGTTCTGAACGATCTCCGCCAGCATGGTGTTGCCGATGGTGATGGTGGCCCCGATGCGAAGCTCCCGGATGTGCAGGGCGTTTTTCATGGTGCTGTCCAGACGGCTGTAGCTCTCCACCACCTGCTGGGCGTACTCCCAGAAAATGGCCCCCTTGGCCGTCAGCTTCAAAAGCTTCGGCGTCCGCTCAAAGAGCGCCGCGTCAAATTCCTTTTCCAGCTCCGCGATGGTCTGACTTACCGTGGGCTGGGAGAGATACAGCCGCCGGGCCGCCTCGCTCATCTGCAGGGTCTCGGCCACGGCGATAAAAATATGAAGCTGCTTCAGCGTTACCATTGGATGTTCCTCCCAGTATTGAAAAAATCAATAGGAAACTTCGCTAATTTGTATTTTACATCTATGGGTTCGGATGATAAAATTATACGCAAAGAATGGAAAAACTGCAACATTGGATTGGAGGAGACAGCATCATGAAAATCATCGTACTTGGCGGCGTGGCGGCGGGCACCAAGGTCGCCGCGAAGCTCATGCGGGAGGACCGGTCCAACGAGGTCGTGGTTCTCAACAAGGGCTCCGATATCTCCTACGCCGGCTGCGGCCTGCCCTATTATGTGAGCCACGTCATCGAAGACAAGAGCGGCCTGATCGTCAACACCCCCGCCAAGCTGGAGGCATTGACCGGCGCCAAGGTTCTGGTCCGCACCGAGGCCACCAAGGTGGACCGGGCCGCCAAACAGGTCACGGCCGTGAATCTGGACACCGGCGCGGAGACGGTCTACGACTACGACAAGCTGGTCATTGCCACCGGCGCCAGCCCCATCCGGCCGCCCATCGAGGGCCTGGACCTGGAAAATGTGTTCTTCATGCGGACCCCGGACGACGCCGTGGCGTTGCGGGAGCTGGTCTCCGGCGGCGAGATCAAGCGGGCCGTGGTGGTGGGCGCGGGCTACATCGGCCTGGAAATTGCCGAAAACCTGGCCAAGGACGGCGTGAAGCCCTTCGTGCTGGATATGGCGCCCCATGCCCTGCCCGGCTTTGACGAGGAATTTGCAGCCTACATTGAAGGGAAGCTCCTGGACGCGGGCATCCCCGTGGTCACCGGCGTGAAGGTCACGGCCCTGGAGGGGGCTGACGGCAAGGTGAAGAAGGTGCTGACCGACCGGAAGGCCTACAAGTGCGACCTGGTGGTGCTCAGCGCGGGCATCCGGCCCAACACCGCCTTCCTCAGCGACACGGGCCTGGAAATGTTCAAGGGCACCCTGCTGACCAACGAGCAGGGCCAGACCAACGACCCGGACGTCTACGCCGTGGGCGACTGCGCCATGGTCCGCAGCGCCGTCACCGGCAAGCCCGCCTGGTCCCCCATGGGCTCCACGGCCAACATCAGCGGCCGCATTGTGGCCCAGAACATCATGGGTAAAAGTGTGAAATACCGCGGCAGTCTGGGCACCGCCGTGTGCCAGCTGCCGGGAATGAATGTGGGCCGCACCGGTCTCACCGAGGCCCAGGCCGCGGCCGAGGGCTTTGATCCCATCAGCGTAGTGACCATTGTGGACGACAAGGCCCACTACATGCCCGGCGCGGCCTCCTTCGCCATGAAGATGATCGCCGACCGGAATACCCGGCGGTTCCTGGGCGTCCAGGTCGCCGGTCCCGGCGCGGTGGACAAGATTGTGGACATCGCCGTCACGGCCCTCATGTGCAAGGCCACCCTGGACGATCTGGACGGCGCGGACTTCGCCTACGCTCCGCCCTTCTCCACGGCCATCCATCCCTTTGCTCACACCCTCAACGTGCTGAAGAACAAGCTGGACGGCGTCCTGGACAGCTTTACCCCCCTGGAATACGCCCAGGGCAAGGCCGAGGGCTGGCAGCTCATCGACGTGTCCATCCAGCCCGCCATGGAGGGCGTGCCCTACGTGGACCTGACCAAGATCGACGGTCCCCTGCCCGGCTACGGCTTGGAGGACAAGCTGCTTCTGGTCTGCAACAAGGGCAAGCGGGCCTACCTGACCCAGAACCGCCTGCGGGCCTACGGCTACAAGAACGTGAAGGTCCTGGAGGGCGGCAACCTGTTTACGAGCTTTGAATGATTCCGCCCCTACGGGGTCCTGTGGCAGGCGACCGCAAGGGTCGCCCCTACGAACCATATAAAACGGGCAAATACCAAAAAAGAAAAGGAGAAAGAAACTATGGCTTGCACCATTCCTGCTGGAGAGATTAAACGCGTCAAAGCGATGGGCTTTTTGAACAACAAGGGCACCGACCTGTTCAACGCCCGCATCATCACCGTCAACGGCAAAATCACCGCTGAGCAGGCGGCTGTCATCGCCGAGGCCGCCAGAAAGTTCGGCAACGGCGAGGTGGAATTCACCGTCCGCCTGACCGTGGAGGTCCGGGGCGTCCACTTCAACGACATTCCCGCCTTCCAGGAATTCATCGCCCAGGCCGGCCTCGTCACCGGCGGCACCGGTTCCCTGGTGCGCCCCGTGGTCTCCTGCAAGGGCACCACCTGCCAGTACGGCCTCTACGATACCTTCGACCTGAGCCAGAAGATCCACGAGCGGTTCTATCTGGGCTACCACACGGTCAAGCTGCCCCACAAGTTCAAGATTGCCTGCGGCGGCTGTCCCAACAACTGCGTGAAGCCCACCCTCAACGACCTGGGCATCATGGGCCAGCTGGTCCCGGTGGTGGATGTGGATTCCTGCAACGGCTGCAAGAAGTGCCAGGTTGCCAACGCCTGTCCCATGGGCGCGGCCAAGCTGGAGGACGGGGAGATCTACCTGGATCAGGACCTGTGCAACAACTGCGGCCGCTGCATCGGCAAGTGTCCCTTCGACGCCATTGAAGAGGGTACCCCCGGCTATCGGATCTACATCGGCGGCCGCTGGGGCAAGAAGATCACCCATGGCCGTCCCCTCCGCAAGATTTTCACCAGCGAGGAGGACGTGCTGAACACCGTGGAGAAGGCCATCCTGTTCTACCGGGAGCAGGGCAAGACCGGCGAGCGCTTCGCCGACACCATCGACCGGCTGGGCTTCGACTATGTGGAGAAGGAAATCCTCTCCGACGATATCCTGGGCCGGAAGCAGGCCATTCTGGACGCCCAGCTCCATCTGACCGGCGGCGCCACCTGCTGAGTGCGGACGCTGCAGGGGGCGGGAAGGTGAATTGCCCGAAGGGCAAGAGAGGCCGGTCTGGACTGCGGCCTGCGTGGCGGCACGTCCAGCGGCCGTGCCCTACAAAATCTTTTTTCACAACCATGACACGGATAGAAAAACGCGCCTGCTTTACCCGCTTCGGTTTCGACCGGAGCGGGTTTTTTATGGATGTCCATGCAGAAAAAGATTGGCCAAGTGGTTAATTTGTGCTATAATCCAGTGGATAGACCAGGTGGTCAATTATTTGGAGGTGCGATCATGAACCGGGAAGCAAAAAATCAGCAGACCAAACGGCGGATCATGGACGGCGCCCTGGCCGAGTTTGCAAAACAGGGATATGGCGCCAGTTCTTTAAACACCATATGCGCGGCGCAGATGTTTTCAAAAGGAATCATTTACCACTATTTCGATACGAAGGATGCGCTGTACCTGGCCTGCGTAGAGGAATGCTTTCAAAGGCTGACGGCGTATCTCCGCAATGCGCTGGTCATCGATCCCCAGGACACGGAAAAACAGCTGGAAACGTATTTTTCCGTCCGCATGGCCTTTTTCCGGGAGAATCCGGTCTATCAGCCGATTTTCTGTGAAGCGGTTATTTCGCCGCCGCAGCATCTGGAAGCGGAAATCCAAAAACGCAAGCAGCCATTTGACGACTTCACGGTGGATATCCTGACACAGCTGCTCCGTCCGCTCCCCCTTCAGCCGCATATGACAATGGAGGAGGTTGTGGAGACGTTCCGGGAGTTTCAGGACTTTATCAATGCGAAATACCGCTCGGGCTCTCTCTCACCCGAGGCATTCCAAGACAGAGAGAATCGCTGCCGCAGGGAGCTGAACATCCTGCTGTACGGCGTTGTTGAAAGGAGTAAACCATAACATGTCCGACAAACAGAAAAATTCCGCCTCCATTCTTGGAGAGATGCAGCCCTCCAAGGCCATTGTGAAGCTGGCGCTTCCGGCTACGCTGGCTCTGCTTGCAAAAGCCGTTTATAATATCGTGGATACGGTTTACATTGGAATGCTGCGTTCCGATATTGCGCTGACTGCCGTGGGCGTTCCATCTGAGCTGGGGCTTCATTCGCACGGTGGCGGCCATCGGCATCCCCACGGCGGTGATTCAGATCTGCCTGTCCGTGGCGTCTTCCCTGACCAACATTGCAGCCAAGCCCCTGCCCAATGCGGACGAGATCATTGCCGCCTATGGCGTGGTGCAGCGGCTGATCCTCATCGGATGCTATGTGGTCATGGGCTTTATGCAGGGCTATCAGCCGGTTGCCGCCTATGCGTTCGGCGCAAAAATGGAAGACCGCTTCCATCAATCCGTCCGCTTCGCGCTCAAGGGCGCGCTGCTGCTGACGGTGGCGGTGGAGGCCGTCTATATCCTGCTCTCGAGCCAGCTGATTCTGCTGTTCAATCAGAATCCGGTCATTGTGGATTACGGAAAGTGGCTGCTGATTTCGCAGGTCGCCCTTTATCCCGCTTTTGGCCTGTGCTATATGATGACCATCACCTTCCAGACCATCGGCGCGTCGAAATACGGCCTGTTCCTTTCCGTGATCCGCCAGGGACTGTTCTACGTCCCGTTTATTCTGTGCCTGCCGAAGCTGTTCGGCATCTTTGGAATTTACGCGTCCCAGCCGGCGGCAGACGTGCTGACGGTTCTGGTCTGCGTGTGCTCCATCAAAGCCATGAAACGAATTGCGTCGGAGCGCATGGCAAGTCAGACGGGAGAGGCCGGAAGGTAACGGCGGGGCAACCGTAAAATCCTTTAAAAACCCTTAAAATTACCAATATATGGCAGAAAATGATAGTAAATGATAGTAAATGAGAGTTATTTCTGTGATATAATATATAATAGGTGCGATAGCCGGGAGGGCACAAAATAAGGCCCTTCCGGAGCGCGCCAAAATATGGAAACGCCTAAGATCGGATTTTCCGGTCGAGGGCGTTTTTTGATTCCCGGCGCAGGCGCGCAGGCCGTGGCGCACGGAGGGGAGGGGCGAAGGAAAGCACGGCGTTCGGAAACAACCAAAATTTTTGAAATTCAGAAAGGAAGCATGAACATGAGTGAAACCAGAAATCTCGCAAGCAAGTACGCAAAGAAGGTAGACGAGCGGTTCTCCAGAGAGTCCCAGGCCATGCTGGCCCTCAACAACGACTACTCCTTCACCGGGGTGCGGACGGTCAACGTCTACTCCATTCCCACGGTGGCCATGACCGACTACAGCCGGTCCGGCAGCAACCGCTACGGCACCCCCAATGATCTGACCCGCAACATTCAGACCATGACCGTGGGCCGGGACCGTGCCTTCACCTTCATCATCGACAAGGGCGACCGCAGCCAGTCTCAGATGGTCATGGACGCGGGCAAGGCCCTGGCCCGGCAGCTGAAGGAGGTGTGGGTCCCCGAGTTCGACGCCTATGTGTTCCGTAAGCTGGCCGCCGAGGCCACGGCCCGCGGCAACGTCAGCACCACCGCCGTCACCAAGTCCAACGCCTATGAGATGTTCCTCCAGGGCATGGAGGCCCTGGGCAACAAGAACGTCCCCGATAAGGGCCGGGTGGCCTTCTGCTCCTACAAGTTCGCCAACTTCCTCAAGCAGGATCCCGCCTTCATGAAGTACGGCGACACCTCCCAGGACATGCTGATCCGCGGCGTCATCGGCGAGGTGGACGGCTGCAAGATCGTCAAGGTGCCCTCCAGCCGCCTGCCCAACGGCTGCGCCTTCCTGCTGACCCATCCCATGGCCGCCACGGCTCCCAAGCAGCTGGAGGAGTACAAGACCCACGACAATCCTCCCGGGATCAGCGGCTATCTGGTGGAGGGCCGCGTGGTCTATGACTGCTTCGTCCTGGAGGAGAAGGCCGACGCCATTTACTACCACGGCTCCCAGGAGGTGCTGCGGCAGCTGAATGTGACCACGGCCCAGACCGGTGACGGCGTTGTCACCGTCCTGCTGAACCCCGGTGCGCCGGAGGATGGCTGCACCTGGGTCTATAAGCTGGGCACCGCCGTCCAGACCGTGACCTATGGCACCGCCCTCAGCGGCTGGACCACCCTGTCCGCCTCCGGCGCCGAGGTGACCGTCGGCTCCAACACCGTGATCACCGTGGCCGAAATCGACGCCGCCAGCAAGCCCAAGGCCGTGGGCAGCGCGAAGGTGGCATAACAATCCGACATCCCCTTCGTGCCCCATGTGGGCGGCTGATAGCCGCCCCTACGGGGCACGAAGGGTGGGATTATGATTTGGAGAGGAGGATCATCTATGACCTATGGAGAGATGAAGGACTATGTCTTGCAGCTGCTCAATCAGTATTCGGTGGCGGGGGACATGGTGCCTTTGACGTACAACAATCAGGCCGATGATGTGGCGCGGATTCCGGCTTTGACCCGGGACGGCCTCTACTATGTGACCACCACGGCCAGGAAGCTGCGGGCGGTGGCCGATCTGGTTTCGCCGGAGCGCGTGGGAGAGATGCTGGTCTACGAGGTGCCCGACGATTTCTTCCAGATGATGAGCGGCGGCCTGATCCGCCTGGACCCGCAGGGCTGCTACACCCGGTACCACAGGTACCGGCTGGTGGGGGGACGGCAGATCCTGATTCCGGCGGCGGACCAGGGGGTCTACAAGGTGGAGTATTTCCGCTATCCCTATGTGCCCGAGGGGACGCCGGAGGATGGGGATTTTCTCGACTGCCCGCCGGAGGCCCAGGCGGCGGTGGCCTTCTATGTGGCGGCCCATCTGGCCATGGAGGACAACAGCTTCCTCTATGGAGCCCTGTACAACGAATTTGAAATGAAGCTGGCCCGGCTCCAGGAGGGCCCGGCCACGGACTGCACCGTGACCGAGGACGTCTACGGCCTGTAAGGAGGGAGCGCGTTTGGCAGTGAAAAGCGTTTGGTCCTTCCTGAACAGCCTGCCGGACCAGAACGAGGAAAAAGTGGCGGCCTGCCGGAACCTGTCCGGCGGGCTGAATTTATGGGAGCTGGACTACCGCATGGATGGAGACCAGAGCCCGGACATGAAAAACCTCTGGTGGCGGGACGGCCTGCTGGGCTGCCGGGACGGACAGGAATATGTATATGACCAGAGCCTGGGCAAGGGCCTGGGCTGTTATGAGGGCCTGTTCTGGGGCTATGCGGTGTTCCACATCGGCGACGGAATCTACGCCGGGCTGCCCCAGGCGGACATGACCCTGACCAAGCTCTGCGGCGGCCTGCCGCAGATCCGCGGGACCTTCTACCGCTACCAGGACGCCCTCTATTACAAGACCAAGGGAATCTACAAGGCCATTACCTATGACGAGGCCGGTGGCCTGACGGCGGCGGACGTGGAGGCCTATGTGCCGGTGACGGTGATCAACGGCTCCCCTTCCGAGGGGGCCGGAGATCTGTACCAGCCGGAGAACCGGCTGAGCCCCAGGAAGACCGTCTGGTACAACGCCGCCGAAACCATCCAGGGCGTCAGCTTCACGGGTACGGGCACGGCGCCCCAGTTCGTGTTTGCCAGCCAGGACAACGAGCCGGTGACAAGGATCGTCCAGGTCTATGTGGATGGAACGCTGATCCCGGAGACGGATTACACCGTGTCCGACGATCATCTGACCGTGACCTTTGCCGACGCCCCGGCCCAGGATGCCGTGGTGGATGTGCTGTACGCCGTGGGCGTCCGGGCCTACCGTCTGCCGGTGCAGGAGGTGGACGCGGTGACGGAGGTGACTGTGGACGGCGAGACCGTGACCGCTTACACGGCGGATCTGGAGAACGGCGTCGTGACCTTTGACATTGCGCCGCCGGTCCAGGAGCCGCCGGTGAACAATACGGTGCAGATCACCTACTCCAAGTCCAACGAGGACGCCTACAACAGCGTTATGGACTGCCGGTATGCCTGCGTCTACGGCGGCGCCGGCGGGGCGGTGACGGTGCTGGCCGGGTCCGACGCCCAGCCCAACGCCTATTTCTGGAACGGCAACCACATCCACATGGATCCGGGCTATTTTCCTATGGAGCACTACAATCTGGCCGGAGACAATCCGGAGCGGGTCACGGGCTTCGGCAAGCAGGCGGGCTACCTGGTGGTTTTCAAGGAGCACGCCGTCGGCCGCTGTCTCATGGGCACCCAGACCATCGGAAGCCGGGCCTATCTGACCCTGGACTATACCCCGGTCAACGCCGCCATCGGCTGCGACCTGCCCTGGACCATCCAGCTGGTGGAGAACAACCTGGTCTGGTGCAACACCTACGGCGGCGTGTACCTGCTCAAGGACACCACGGCGGCTTTGGAGAACATCGTGGAGGGCATCTCCCGGAACGTCAACGGCTGCGACAGCCGCCCGGGGCTTCTGGACGATGTGCGCCGGGCGGAGACCGTTTGCAGCCTGGACGACGGGGACCGCTACTGGGTCTGCACCGGGGATCACGCCTATGTGTGGGACTATGCCCTGTCCACGGACCGGAAGCCCAGTTGGTTCTATTTTACAGGCATTCCCGCCGCCGCCTTCTTCCGGGGCGACAGCCTGCCCCAGGGCGACGACGGAGACGCCCCCTTCACCGGCGTCCGGCGGGTGTATCACCTGGATGGCCAGGGCCGGGTCAGCCGGTTTGTGCGGAACTTCCGGGACTACGGCGGGGCCATCGAGAAGGTGTATCAGTTTGCGGCCCAGGATTTCGGCAGCTACGACCGGCTGAAAAACGTCCGCCGGGTGATCCTGACCACCCGGTCCGACACGGATTCCGTGCTGCGCATCTGGTACGGCACCGACTATGAACAGCGGAAGGAGCTGACGCCCATCACCAGCTTCAGCTGGCGGCTGGCTCCCCGTAATCTGGCGCAGCGGTTCCTGGGGGTGCGGCGGTTTGCCCATGTGGCCGTGCGGGAGCCCGGCTGCCGCCCTGTTCGCCACTTCACCATCCGCCTGGAAAACAGCGAGCCGGGCTGCGATATGTCGGTGGTGTCGGCGGAGATCTATTTCACCTACGTCAGACGGGACAGATAGGAGGAACGCATATGCTGGAGGTATTGATCGGAATTGTCCTGGTGGCCCTGGGCTTCTGGGCTGGGCGGAAGACGGCGGCCCGGGAAAAGCCCCCTGCGCCCCGGCGCCCGGAAGCGCAGGAACTGCAGCGGATGCAGGAGGACAAGGCGGCCTTCGACCTGCTCATGGGCTACAGCGCCCAGCGGGCCTACGGGGCGGAGGACGACGGGAACTGAAAACAGTCCTGCGCCCAACGGGCGGCTGATAGCCGCCCCTACGGCGTGCGAGGCTGAAAAAGAAAGGAGCAATTCATTTTGGCGTTTGAGAAATTACAATTTACGAAGTCCTGGACCAACGCCCAGGACTTTCCCACCTATGAGCCCAGCGAGGCCCAGGTGAGGGCGGATTTGCAGCTGCTCCACGACGAGGCCCGGAATGGGCTCAACAAGCTGGTGGACGCCCTGAACGATCCCACGGCGGCGGCCCAGCTGCCCTTCCAGGGCCAGGGATTGGAGGCCGACAGCGTTCAGGCGGCCATTCTGGAGGTCTACGGCGCGGTGCAGAGCGCCGCCGCCGCACAGATCGTCAACGGCTCCGTCACCAAGGAAAAGCTGGCGGACGCGCTGCTGGCCCGGACCTATGGCGGGCGGCCCTGGGTGTCCATGGACACGCCGGGCGCGGACCAGAAGCCGGACACGGATTTTCCCATCGGGCAGGTGTGGCTGCGGCCCTCGTTCACCGTGGAGAATCTGGCCGGTTCCCAATGGAGCGTTTCCGGCGGAACCGTGGAGGCCGTGGACAACGGCTGGAAGCTCACCGGAAACGGCTCCGTGGTCACGGCCAGCCTGTCCCAAAGCCTGAAGGCGCTGGGCACGGCGGGACAGAAGGTGTTCGTATCCCTGCGGGCCTCGGATCCGGACAGTCAGATGACAAGTTTGACCCTGAGTCTCAACGGCGCAAGCCAGGACCTGTCCACAGGCGGCGGCGTCTTTGAGACGGCCCTGGACAGCGCGGGCGGCCTTGCCCTGACGGTGACGGCCCAGTGGCCTGCGGCGTCCCTGGCGGTGGGCAGCGTGACCCTGACCCACTTCGCCGTGGTCAACGCCGACGCGGTGGAGGCCCGGCTGACGGACTGCCGGAGACTGTCCGACTGGCCGGCTCTGCTGGCGTCCCTGGTCCCCTTTACCACGGCGTCGCTGCCCAGAGAGGTCTATATCCAGACGGCGCCGGGGAGCTGGCATCAGACCGGCTTTGAGACGCTGCCCATCAGCCGGGGCGGCACGGGACTTTCCGCCCTGGCGGCCGATCAATATCTGAAGACCACCGGCGGCGGGGCCATGGGCTTCCTGTCCAAGGAGCAGGTGATCGGGGACCTGGGTTCCCTCAGAATGCAGACCGGCTCCTATACGGGCACCGGGGAAGACCGGACCCTGACCCTGCCCCTGACGCCAAAGCTGCTGGTGATCTGGCCCGGCGCCGGTCCCACTTCCGACTACAACAGCAAGGCCATGGAGGACAACCCCATTGTGCTGGGCAACGGAGCCGCCGCCGGGGAGCTCTATACCGGGTCCACCTCCGGCGGTACAACGACCTATTCCAACACCGTGTCCCTGTCCGGTTCGGCGCTGACCTTCCGACGGAACGCCGGCAGCAGCGTGACAAATCCAGCCACCAAGTACGGCAACCGCAGCGGCGTCGCCTACAACTGGGCGGCGGTGTATTGATGGGTCTCCGCAGGAAAGGGGGAGACAGACGGTGAATTTAGAGTTCTTTATCAAGGACAAGCGGATTACCCGCAAGGGCTTCCGGCCGGTGGTGGCGGATACGTCCGGGGCCTACACCTTCACGCTGGAGTTCGACCGGGAGTGGGACGGCCTGGTGAAGGTGGTGGTGTTTCAGAACGGCCCGGAGACGGCGGAGCTGATCTACAACGGCCGGACCTGGCTGCCGGACAATGTGGGCCGCCGGGGCGATCTGTATGTGGCCTGCCACGGCTACAAAAACCAGGGCGATTCCGTGGCGGTCCTCCGCACTGTGCGGATGACCAACCCGGTGCGGATTCTGGAGGCCGGACGGAAAGCCGGCGGCGAGCCGGAGCGGTACACGCCCACGGTGTTCGAGCAGGTGATGGCGGCAGCGGGCGCAGCCGATGCGGCGGCCCAGGAGGCCAGAACCGTCAAGGACGAACTGCTGGCCGCCAGAGCGTCCGGAGAACTGGACGGAAAAGCGGCCACGGTGACCGTGGGAACCGTGGAGACCGCCGGGTCGGGCACAGATGCGGCGGTGACCAACGGGGGCACAGCATCGGCGGCGGTTTTGAACTTTGTGCTGCCCCGGGGCGCGGCAGGCCCCCAGGGACCCCAGGGCCCCAAGGGCGACCCCGGCTCCGGATTCCGGGTGTTGGACTACTATGGGTCCGCCGCCGCGCTGGAGGCCGCCGTCGCCAATCCAGCGGCAGGCGACGCCTACGGCGTGGGAACGGCGGAGCCCTATGACATCTACATCTATAGCCAAAGCAACGGCTGGGTCAACAACGGGCCGATCCAAGGCGCAAAAGGCGATACCGGCCCCCAGGGTCCCAAGGGGGACACCGGCGACACGGGACCCCAAGGGCCAAAGGGCGACACCGGCGACACAGGGCCCCAGGGTCCCAAGGGGGACACCGGGGCCACAGGTCCCCAGGGCGCGACGGGAGCCACAGGACCCAAAGGCGATCCCTTCACCTACGCCGACTTCACGGAGGCGCAGCTGGCGGCCCTGAAAGGGGAAAAGGGCGAGAAGGGCGATACGGGCGAAACGGGGCCACATGGAACGGCGGGCCGGGGCGTCTCGTCCATGACCTACGATTCCGGCACAAAGCTGTGGACCGTGACCTATACGGACGGCACGTCGGATTCCGTGACAGGCCCGTCGATTCCGGCCCTGTCCTCCAGCGTCAGCAGTACCAGTACCGCCACGGCGGCCACGTCCTCGGCGGTGAAACAGGCCTATGACCTGGCCAACGCGGCCATGCCCAAAAGCGGCGGGACCTTCACCGGGGCGGCCTACGCCCTGTCCGGCGCGGGTACGGCGGCGCAGCTGCGGAACACGGCCCTCTATGCTGCGGAGACGGATCCCACGGTCAACGGCCAGATCAACTGGACCTATGAATAGGCGGTGATGAAATGGCGCATAAGACGATGACCGGCGGTACGGCCTATGCGGTCACCGGCGGAAGGACCATGACCGGCGGCACGGCCTATGGAATTTCCGGCGGCCGGACCATGGCGGGCGGAACCCTGTACGATGTCCCATTCTCCAACGGTCTGACGCTGACCCTGGAGGGATCGGGCGAAAGCGGAACCTGCTACATCGAAATCGACGGCAAGAAATACGTCAGTTCCGCTTCCTCTCCGCTCAAGGTTGCGCCCGGTACGGAAGTTTACTGCTATGTATCCGCCATATCCGCCTATGGAATCTATTACAACAATCGGTATGTGAGTGAGACGGGAAGGAATTCTGAATTCTATTATTTTTATCCGACAAAAGACGCGACCATCCAATTCAATTTGGCTTCGGATTACAGTTCTGCCTGGATTTATATCCATGATTAAGGGAGGTATCTTATGACTTATGTAAAAATCGGAGAACAGCGGCTCCCGGCGACCATCCGGGGGCGGCTGGCAGACGGCGACTGGGACGGCCGGGAGAGCAAGGCCGTCACCTGCAGCCTCACTTACCAGGAGGCCATGGAGCTGTTTGTGGAAGGCCTTGCCTGGTCTATTGTGTACCAGGCGGACAGCTATGTGGACCAATCCACCGGCGAGACCGTGACGCCGGAGGAAGAGATCTATGACAACAGCGCGTTCAGCGTGGCCGGGCCGGTGACGGATAACCGGGACGGCACGGTCACCGTCAAGATGGGCAAGATCACGGACCGCGAGGCCCTGGAGGAGCTTTTGGAGGTGCTGGGATGAATCGGAAAGAACTGAATGACATGAAGGCCAGACTGGCCGAGAAGGTGGAGAAGGCGTCGGACATGGAGGTTCTGACCGGCGCACTCTTGGCTCTTCCGCCCGGCCAGGTGAAAAAGCTGCTGACGGACGAGACGGTCCTGGCGGTGCTGCGAAAGTACGGCTTCACAGAGTAACCGGTCAGGAGGACAGAGATGGATGAAATCGATCTTGCAAAGCAGCTGGAACGGGTGGACCAGAGGAGCAAATCCAATACCCACCGGCTGGACGAGATGGAGAAGCGGCAGGACAACCTGGACAAGCTGGTGACCTCGGTGGAGGTGCTGGCGACCAAGCAGCAGGTCATGGAGGGCGACGTGAAG
>CAMEIU010000024.1 GCA_945918815.1 uncultured Clostridia bacterium | reverse complement strand
CTGGACCGCCCTGCCGTCCATTTTCACTTGGTTGCTTAACTTATTGACATTGGTGTGCGCACTGGCTCGCAATGACAGCGTTTTTTGAACACTTGCAAGAAATTTGCTGTTGCTTATTCAAGCCGATAATCATAATCCCAATTTAAGCTGCTGCCGGATTGGCGGAGCAAAACCGGCAAGAATCAAATCGTATCTGCATGAAACAACGCATGTCATTGCGAGCTTCGCAATGACATGCGTTGTTCATTCTACCTATCCACCGCGCTTCTATGCTTCCAAATCGAGTACCATCCGGTATCTATCCCCATCCACCCGGTACACCCGCTCCGTGTCCTGGTCCAGGCAATCCCGGCGGGGCTCCGGCGCGGTATAGAATACGCAGGTGCCGCAGGAGGAGCTGAGCTTCCGGGGCACCGGGGCCATGCGGGCCGGAATACCGGCGTTGGTCAGGGCGCGGCAGGTCAGAAGCGCGCTGAGGTGGGTATGGAAGGTGGCCGCATAGTCGTTCATTTCTTCGTCAGGACCAGGCGGAAATCCTCGCCCTCCTGGCTGGATTGGACCGCATAGCCCTGGTTGCTGGCATACCGGGTCACATTTTCCAGGGAACACTGGTTGTCCACCAATACCTCCAGATGCTCGGGATGGCCGTCCTTCACGGCCTTCTGCACCAGGATCACCGGCATGGGGCAGGAATAACCTCTCGCGTCTACCATTTTCAGCCCTCCTTTTTGGCGGAATTCAGCATGGATACCAACAGCATAACCACAAAGCCCACAGCCACGGCGATCTTGCCGTTGAGGGTGGGACCGGCAGCAGAGGACGCCAGGCCGAAATTGTGGCACAGGGCCGCGCCGAAGAGCATGCCAAGCACCGTCACGGCGGAGTCGGAGTTGCCCTCACCGGTGAGAATCAGCTGCCGCAGGGGACAGCCCCCCAGCAGGACGCAGCCCCAGCCCGCCAGGGCCATGCCCAGGAAGTTCCACAGGCCGTCGGTGTGGGCCACGGGCTGGCCTTCAAAGCCCAGGTTGAATTTCTTCAAAATCAGATTGCCGATGAGGACCGTGACAAACAGGTTCGCGGGACCGCTGATCAGGTTGAAGTCCCGGAACAAAATCACGTCCCGGATGCCGCCGGCCATGCACATGCGGCTCCGCTGGGCCAAGGCGCCCACGACGAGGCCGCAGATCAAGGCCAGAACCCAGGGCGCCGCCATGGAGCCGGGGCCCTCCTCACTGCGCCGGAACAGGGCCGGAATCGCCAGAGACAGGACAAACAGCACCGCCAGCAGGCCGGGTAAAATGAACCCCTCCAGTTTGGTCTGATTGTAGGCCCGTTTCAGGGAGAAGCCCCCCTTCAGGAACAGCGCGCCCACGAGAATGCCGGCGGCAAAGCCGACAATGCCCACCAGGGCGTTCAGGTCGCCGCCGCCCAGGCGGATGACTGCCCGCATGGGGCAGCCCAGGAACATCAGGGCGCCCACCATGACGAACGCGCCCAGCAGGAACCGGGTGGCCGGGGCGCTGCCGCCCTTGGATTTGAATTCCTTGGTGCAGAGGGCCATGACCATGGCGCCCAGGACCAGGCCCACGATCTCCGGCCGGAAATACTGCACCACGCCCGCGCTGTGGAGGCCCAGAGCGCCGGAAATGTCCCGCAGGAAGCAGGCGATGCAGAAGCCCATATTGCCCGGGTTGCCGAAATGGGCCAGCAGCAGGGCCGCCACGCCGAAGGCCACGCCTGTGACGATCACCCACGGATTGATCTTCTTTGTCATATTCCTTCCTCCTTATCTTTTTTAAGAATAACGATATGTATATTATACAGATTTTATGCGGAAGCGCAATTGTGGATTTTGACGGAACATATTCGGCATAGGGGAACGCTTGCGGTTTCTGGCGGGATGTGATAGAGTAAAAGCCAGGAGGGTGATGGCATGGCGATTTATCTGGACAGCGCGGCGACGTCCTTTCCGAAGCCGCCCCAGGTGGCGGCGCGGATGTGCGAATATCTGACTCAGGTGGGTGCCACGGTCAACCGGTCGGTCTACGGTCCGGCCCAGGAAGCGGGCCTGGTGACCCTGACCCTGCGGGAGCGGCTGTGCCGGATTCTCGGCTACGGCGGGCGGCCCACCCACGCCATTCTCACCGGCGGAAACACCGCGGCGCTGAACATGGTCCTCCAGGGCTGGCTCAAACCCGGGGACCACTGTCTGGTCAGCGCCATGGAACACAACGCCGTCATGCGGCCCCTGATCCGGCTGGCGGAACAGGGCGTGACCTTTGACCGCATTCCCTGCGACGGCGACGGCCGCATGGACCCGGACGATATTCTGCCCCTGCTCAAGCCCAACACCCGGCTGCTGGTTCTGGCCCACGGCTCCAATGTCTCCGGGTCCGTGCAGGACGCGGAAGCCGTAGGGAAAATCTGCCGGGAGCACGGCATCCCATTCCTGTTGGACGCTGCCCAGACGGCGGGCCACTGTCCCGTGGATTTTGACCGCTTCGGATGCAGCGCCTTGACGGTCCCGGGCCACAAGGGCCTGCTGGGTCCCGGCGGCATCGGCGGTCTGCTGCTGGCCCCCGCATTTGCGAAAGAGCTGGACCCGCTGATCACCGGCGGCACCGGCTCCGCCTCCCACACGGAGATTCAGCCGGACTTCCTGCCGGACAAGTTCGAGGCCGGAACTCCCAACCTGCCGGGAATCTACGGCTGGGAGGCAGCTCTAGCCTATCTGGAGGACGTGACCGTGGAGGCCGTCCGCCGGCACGATCTGGCCTTGATGACACGGTTTCTAAGCGGTCTGGACGGCGTTTCCGGCGTCCGCCTGGCAGGCCCCAGGGATCCGGCCCAGCGGGTGGGGGTCTTCTCCCTGGACTTTTGGGGCCAGGACAACGCCCTGGTGGGCGACAGGCTGGAACAGGAATTCGGCATCCTGACCCGCTGCGGCCTCCACTGCGCCCCCAACGCCCACAAAACCCTGGGCACCTATCCCCAAGGGACCGTGCGTTTCAGCTTCGGATGGTTCACCACGGAAGAAGACGTGGACCGGGCGTTGGAAGCCATTGAACGGATCACAAGGAGATAACGGCGTCCGGAATGCCGTGCAGGCAGAAAAGGACCCCATAGCGTCGTCATGGTTTTGCATGTATGACGCTATGGGGTTCCCTTTATTCCCTATGCGGGGGTCTTGAACAGGATGCAAGCTTTGCACACCTTTTATCGGGTTCCTGCGATCCTGTGCAGCGCACGGAATTTCCGATGCGGGAATTTCAGCCGGAAGCGGTACGGCGCATCCTTAGCTTGCAGAATCCTGCAGCGCATCATAATCCTTCTCTCCGGTGCGGACCTTGATCACGTTTTCCACATTGTAAACGAAGATCTTTCCATCGCCCTCACCGCCTGTGCGCAGCGCCTTCTGTGCGGCAGCGACGACGATCGCCGGGCTGATCTTGGAAACCACAATGTCCACCTGCACCTTGGGGAAGAAGTTCATGCTCATTTCCACGCCGCGGTACTGGCCGGTTTTGCCCAGCTGCTCGCCGCAGCCCATGACATTGGATACCGTCATGCCGGTGATGCCCAATGCCGCCATGGTGTCACGCAGAATGGGGAAACGCTCCTCTTTGCAGATGATGGACACCTTGGTCAGCTTCTCGCTGCCCGTGTCGGTAGACAGATGCGGGACAAGTTCCATGGGCGCAATGTCCGAGATATCTACAGATTTCACGCCGCCCTCGCCGCCAATGGTGCCGGGATAGGAGGGCAGAAAATCTGCATACGCGGAAGTCAGACCATGCTCGGTAATATCCAGGCCCATGATTTCTTCCTCAGCGCTGGCCCGAAGCCCGACCGTGCGCTTGATGATGGAAAACACAGCGAACATAACAACGGCAGTATAGCCCGCGACGGAGACAAAGCCAAGAACCTGAACTCCCAAATGGGCAAAGCCGCCGCCATAGAACAGGCCGCTTTCCGTATTGAACAATCCCTCTGCCACAGTGCCCCAAATGCCGTTGACACAGTGCACGCCAACCGCACCGACAGGGTCGTCAATATGCAGCTTGAAGTCCAGAACCTCCACCGCGACATCCACCAGAATACCTGCCACAATACCAATGATCAGCGCGCCCAAAGCATCCACGGTGGCGCAGGGAGCGGTAATCGCAACCAGTCCGGCCAGGGAAGCATTCAGGCACATGGAAACATCGGGCTTGCCATTCTTGATCCAGGTGAAAATCATACAGGACACGGTGGCTGCGGCAGGCGCAATGGTCGTATTGCCCAGAATCCAAGCCATTTGCGGCAGGTCGGAGGCAGCTGCCCCATTGAACCCATACCAGCAGAACCACAGGATAAAGCAGCCCAGAGCGCCCAAGGTCAAAGAGTGGCCCGGAATCGCATGAACCTCGACAGTGCCGTCTTTCTTCTTTGTATACTTGCCAATCCGCGGCCCAAGGACGATGGCGCCGATGAGCGCCGCAATTCCGCCGACCATATGGATCACAGTAGACCCTGCGAAATCCACGAAGCCAAGATTTGCAAGCCAGCCCTGTGCGTTCCATACCCAACCGGCCTCGATGGGGTAAACAACTGCGCTGATGACGGCAGAGTAAACGCAGTACGACAGGAACTTGGTTCGTTCGGCCATGGCGCCGGACACGATCGTTGCGGCGGTAGCGCAGAAGACCAGCTGGAAAAAGAAGTTCGACCAATCGAAATTGTAGAAATCGGTGAACAGCTGATACTCCGGCATGCCAATCAGTCCGAAGAAATAGTTCTCACTGTTCATGATGCCGTAGCCCAGGAACATAAAAACCAAAGTGCCAATGCAGAAATCCATCAGGTTTTTCATGATGATATTTCCGGCGTTCTTTGCCCGGGTAAAGCCGGTCTCTACCATGGCAAAGCCGCACTGCATGAAAAACACCAAAATTGCACCGACCAAAAACCATACTGACATATCCATTCTCTTCCCTCCTTAAAAACAGTAAAAGCCAAGGGACTGCAACGTTTTTTATCTAATCCCTTGACTTTTGTTATTTAGGCTTTATCAACAATCTTTATTTTTTTCAATTGACAATAATGACAATATGTTGGTCAACTTAAACAATTTACCTTCAAATATTTGTTTAAATTAACTGTTTTACAAAGCGCAAGCGCCAGGCTTCGTACCTGGCGCCGCATGTTTCTTTCTGCAAGTTTCAGGGATTCTCCGAAGGCCCATGATAAAATTTTCTTCCATCCCGGACGAAGCCGGGGGACGCAGAATCGGAAAAACCCGGCATGGCTTTGGCCATGCCGGGTTGATTTTGTATGAAATTAGATGAGGTTCTTCTCGGTTTCCTTGCTGAACATGTGGACCACATTGCCGCCGAAGGTGATGTCGATCTTGGAGCCGAAGCCGACGTTGTTCTTCTGCTCGCTGGACAGATCGATGGTGGGCAGGATCACGATGCCGTCCCTGCCTTCCATGTTGACGTGCATATGGATGGTGGAGCCCATGAGCTCGGTGACGTCGACCGTGGCGGCGATGGCGCCGGGGGCGTTGTCCGCGCACAGGACGATGTGGTCGGGACGGATGCCCAGGGTGATGGCCTGCGGCTCGACGCTTTTGGCCTTCAGGGCAGCCTGTTTCTCCTCGGGCAGCTCGATGCGGGTGCCGCAGACAGAGACATAGTAGCCCTTGGCGTCCTTTTCCAGCTGGGCGTCGAAGAAGTTCATCTGCGGGGTTCCGATGAAGCCGGCGACGAACAGGTTGGCGGGATGGTCGAACACTTCCTGGGGGGTGCCGATCTGCTGGATGAAGCCGTCACGCATGATGACGATACGGTCGCCCAGGGTCATGGCCTCGGTCTGGTCATGGGTAACATAAATGAAGGTGGTGTTGATCTTCTGGCGCAGCTTGATGATCTCAGCACGCATCTGGTTGCGGAGCTTGGCGTCCAGATTGGACAGAGGCTCGTCCATCAGGAAGACGGCGGGATCACGGACGATGGCGCGGCCGATGGCGACACGCTGCCGCTGGCCGCCGGACAGAGCCTTGGGCTTGCGGTCCAGATACTGGGTGATGTCCAGGATCTCAGCTGCTTCACGGACCTTGCGGTCGATCTCATCCTTCGGAGTCTTTTTCAGTTTCAGGGAGAATGCCATATTGTCATACACGGTCATATGGGGATACAGCGCGTAGTTCTGGAAGACCATGGCGATATCGCGGTCCTTGGGGGCCACGTCGTTGACCAGCTTGTCGCCGATCCACAGCTCGCCTTCGGTGATCTCTTCCAAGCCAGCGACCATGCGAAGGGTGGTGGACTTACCGCAGCCAGAGGGGCCGACCAGAACGATAAATTCCTTGTCCGCGATTTCCAGGTTGAATTCCTGCACCGCAACAACACCCTTATCGGTGATCTGCAGATTGGCCTTGGGCTTCTCAGGCGCGTCGTCCTTCTTTTTCTTCTTCTTGGACTTTTCCTCGCCGCTGACGAAGGGGTAGATCTTCTTGACGTTTTTCAGAATTACTTTTGCCATGTGCTCCGACTATGATCACAGTGCCTCCGCAAGCTGTGATCTCACGGCCCCGCGCTTTGGCAGACGCCGCATTGCGACAGGTCTCCACACTGCCGCACCGTTAGTCAAACGGTTGATGGTTTATCCTCCTTTTTTTCCCCGCAGTGGGCTATTCTGTGGAGTAACGCACTGCGGCTATAATACGAGGATATTCTAACATACCGGGGGCTGTCTCTCAACTCACATTTCCTCCAAGAAATGGTGCGAAAAATTGTGGATTTTTTCATTCCCCGCTTGTCTTTCTCCGGCGGACATGCTAAAATCGAACTGCAAAAAGCTGGATGGGAGGGCATTCCATGCTGAATACCACGCTTTGCTATATCGAGCAGGACGGCAAGTACCTGATGCTCCATCGGGTGAAGAAAAAGAACGACGTGAACCACGACAAGTGGATCGGCATCGGCGGAAAATTTGAGACCGGCGAGAGCCCCGAGGACTGCCTGCTGCGGGAGGCCCGGGAGGAAACCGGCCTGACCCTGATCCGCTGGCGGTACCGCGGCATCGTCACCTTCCTCTCCGCGGCGGACGCCGAGGCGGAGTACATGCATCTGTTCACCGCCGACGGATTCACGGGGACCCTGAAAACCTGCGACGAAGGGGACCTGGAATGGATTGAAAAGGAGCGGCTCCTGGAGCTGACCCTCTGGGAGGGAGACAAGATCTTTCTGAAGCTCCTGGACCAGGACGCGCCGTTCTTTTCCCTGAAATTGACTTACGACGGCGACCGGTTGACGGAGGCGGTTTTAAACGGAAGACCGCTGCAAAACGGGCGGCTGATCGCTGCCCCTACGGGCGCACTCCAGGAACCGCTGCTGGTCTCGGCCTGCCTGCTGGGCGCGGCCTGCCGCTATGACGGGCAGAGCAAGCCGCTGGCCGGTCTGACGGAATTGATGGAACGGTATCAGCTGATTCCCGTCTGCCCCGAGCAGCTGGGCGGCCTGCCCACGCCCAGAACACCGTCGGAGCGCGTTTCCGGTCAGGTGATAACCAGAGACGGCCGGGACGTGACCGCCGCCTATACCCGCGGCGCGGAAGAGGCATTGCGTTTGGCCCGGCTGTTCGGCTGCCGGAAGGCCCTTTTGAAGGAGCGCAGCCCCAGCTGCGGCAGCGGGACGGTCTACGACGGAACCTTCTCCGGCGCTCTGACGGCAGGCAACGGCGTGACGGCAGCCCTGCTGAAAGAAAACGGCTTGCAGGTATACGGAGAGAGCCAGGTGGAGGAACTGCTGTGACCATCACGGACCTGCCCTTTTATATCATTGAAATGTTCGGCCTGGTGGCCTTCTCGGTCTCCGGCACCATGACCGGCCTCAAGTACAAGCTGGACCTGTTCGGCGTCATGTTCATCGCCGTGGTCACGGCTTTGGGCGGCGGCGCCATCCGGGACGTGATCATCGGCTATGTGCCGCCCATGATGTTCCGGAGCTATCAATATGTGCTGGTGTCCTGCGTGACTGCGCTGATTCTGTTCCTGGCCGACTGGCGGCTCAAGGGCCGGTTTTACGCCAAGGAGCTGAAAATCGAGACCGTCGCCAATATTTTCGACGCCCTGGGTCTCGGCTCCTTCGTGGCCGCCGGCGTCCAGGCCGGAATCAACGCGGGCTACGGCGGCAACGGCTTTTTCCTGGTGTTCCTGGGCATGCTCACCGGCGTGGGCGGCGGCGTCCTCCGGGACCTGTTTGTCCACCGGATGCCCATGGTGCTGGTCAAGCACATCTACGCCGTGGCGGCCCTCATCGGCGGCTGCCTGTACCTGATTCTCTACCGTCTTGGCCTCGACGAGCTGCCCGCTACCGCCGTGGAGATCGCCGTGGTGTTCGCCATCCGAATGCTGGCCACCAAATACCGCTGGAACCTGCCCCACGCGGAGTAATTGACAGATGATTTGAAGCATAGACAGCACCCTCGTGCCCCCTATCGGGGTGGCACGAGGGTGCTTTTAAATATGTACGTTATCCTTCGCCGTCGATGTGGCGTTGGATGCGGCCCATGATCATTTCCAGAGCCACCAGGTTTTTGCCGCCTTCGGGAACCACCAGGTTGGCGTTCTTCTTGCTGGGCTCCACGAACTGCTCGTGCATGGGCTTGACGGTTTCGAGATATTGGGTGATAACCGATTCAATGGTCCGGCCCCGCTTCTTCACGTCCCGCTTGATGCGGCGGCACAGGCGCACGTCGGCGTCGGCGTCCACGAAGATCTTGATGTCCATCTCGTCGCAGAGCTCCTTGTTCTCAAAAATCAGGATGCCCTCCACCAGGATGACCTTGGTGGGCTGGATCAGCAGGACCTCGGAGCTGCGGTTGTGGACCGTGTAGTCGTAGGTGGGGCAGTGGATGGGCCTCCCCTGCTTTAAAATCCGAAGATGCTCGATCATCAGGTCCGTGTCAAAGGCGTTGGGATGGTCGTAGTTCAATTGGCTCCGCTCTTCATAGGTCATGTCGTCGTGGGCCTTGTAATAGTTGTCATGGCTCAGAACCGTGATATTGTCGCCGAAGCGAGCGATGAGGTTTTTGACCAGGGTGGTTTTGCCGCTGCCGGTGCCGCCGGCAACGCCGATGACCATAATATCAGACATGGGTCTGCCTCCTTTTACCGAACGATCTCATAGATCAGCGGGGCCTTGGCCGGGGCGGCCTCGCCCCATTCCAGGGCCGACAGGAACAGGTCCTCCGCCCCCCGGATCCGGCGCTCTTCATTGGTGTACAGCCAGGCCAGGGTCTCCCCTGCCTCCACATGGTCTCCGGTCTTCTTCTCCAGGACGATTCCGGCCGCGTAGTCGATGGGATCCTCTTTTTTCATGCGGCCCGCACCCAGGAGGGACGAGCTGATGCCCACCTTTTCCGCATCCATATGGCGGAGGTATCCGCTCCGGGGCGCCTTCACCCCATGGCAGACCGCCGCCTGGGGCAGAAGGGAGAAGTCGGTCAGGGCCTTGGCGTCGCCGCCCTGGGCGGCGATCCAGGCTTCCATGGTGCGGAAGGCCAGGCCGGAGTCGAGGGCTTCGTTGACGGCATGGACCGCGTCGGCGTGGCTCCAGCCGTGGCACAGGGACAGGAGGGTGGAAGCCAGGGCGGTGCAGATCTCTCTCAGGTCGCCCCGCTTGCCTTTCAGGACCTCCACGGCCTCCATGACCTCCAGGGCATTGCCCACGTTGTTTCCGAGCGGAATGTCCATATTTGTGATGAGGGCCGCCACGCTGCGGCCGCAGGCCTTGCCGATGGCCACCATCTTTTCCGCCAGTTTTTTGCCGTCGGCCTCGGTCTTCATAAACGCGCCGGAGCCGCATTTGACGTCCAGCACAATGGACTGGGCCCCCGCCGCCAGCTTCTTGGACATGACAGAGGACGCGATCAGGGGAATAGAATCGATGGTGGCGGTGACGTCCCGCAGGGCGTAGAGCTTTTTGTCCGCCGGGGTCAGGTTGCCGCTCTGGCCGATGACGGCCACGCCGATGTCCTGCACCTGCCGCTCAAAGGCCTCGGGAGACAGGGTGGCCCGAAAGCCGGGAATGGACTCCAGCTTATCCACGGTGCCGCCGGTGTGGCCCAGGCCGCGGCCGGACATCTTCGCCAGCTTGCCGCCGAGGGCCGCCACAATGGGGGCCACGATCAGGGTGGTCTTGTCGCCGACGCCGCCGGTGGAATGCTTATCCACGGACAGATGGCCGAAGCAGCGCAAATCCACCGTGTCGCCGGAGTGCATCATGGCGTCGGTCAGGACGGCGGTCTCATGGTCCGTCATGCCTTTGAAATACACGGCCATGGCCCAGGCGGCCATCTGGTAATCGGGAATGGAGCCGTCGGTGTAGCCCCGGATCAGGAAGCGGATTTCCTCATCCGTCAGCACGCCGCCGTCGCGTTTTTTTGCAATGATATCTACCATCCGCATGGCAGGTTCCTCCTAAACAATTGGAATAGAATACGGATATGCGCCGGAAAATGGGGAGTTTTTGATGTACAGCTTTCTGTAGGGCACGGCCACTGGACGTGCCGCTGTATGCAGCTGCGTCCTGGAACCAACTGCCAAACGGCGCGTCGGGTCGCCGCACCCTACATTGGCAGTACCACACACCGTCAAGCCCCATTTTTCGCCGCGGGGCCGGTTGCTGTCCGGGTAAACCACACCCGTGCGCCGCTGATACAGCACACGGGTGCGAAAAAGCTTAGCGCATGCCCTTATCGTAGGGGGCACCCTCTGCTTTGGGGGCGCGGGATTTCTTGGAGGTGAAGGCCAGGATGATCATGGATGCCAGGAAGGGCATCATGTTGTAGATCTCCTTGGTCAGGTTCAAAGCGCTGAGGAAGGTGGAGTCATAGATATTGGCCAGGGCCTTGAACACGGCGAAGAACATGGCCGCCAGGAAAATCCGGCCCGGCTTCCACTGGCCGAAGATCATGACCGCCAGGGCCAGGAAGCCCATGCCGGAGACACCCACCTCGAAGTTCCAGATCTGGGCTGCCGGGACGATGTAGGCCAGGCCGCCGATGCCGCCCAGGAAGCCGGAGATCAGGACACCGGCCCAGCGCATCTTGTACACGTTTATGCCCACGGAGTCCGCCGCCTGGGGATGCTCGCCGCAGGCCATGAGCCGCAGGCCGAAGCGGGTGCGGTAGAGGACGATGGCGGCGACCACCAGCAGAATCAGGCCGATGAACAGGAACACGTTGACGGTGATGGGTCCGATGGTGAACAGGAAATCGCCGTTGGCGAAGCTCAGCTTGGGAGACTGGGTGCCGCCCAGGCCGTTGTTGTACCGCTTTACCAGGACCAATGCGATGGCCGTGGCCAGCACGTTCAGGGCCGTGCCGCCGATGGTCTGGTCTGCCTTCAAATTGATGGAGGCGAAGGCCAGCAGGGCCGAATAGAGCAAGCCTGCCAGGGCGGCGGAGGCGATGCTCAGGAACACCCGCCAGAACGCGACGATGGAAGACGGCAGCATGACCAGCACCAGCAGGCCCGCCATGGCGCCGACGACCATGATGCCCTCCAGGGCGATGTTGATGACGCCGGAATGCTCCGAGAAGCATCCGCCCAGGGCCACCAGCATCAGAACGATGCCGTAAATCAGGGTATATTTAATCAGAAGCGTCATTGCTCATTCCCCTCCTTCTCCTTGGCGGTCTGTTCCGTTGCTTTTTCTTTTGCCTTGGCCGGTCTGCTCAAAAGGGACAGGATCTTGCCCTTGAACAGGCTGGAGAAGGCGCACAGGTAAATGATGATGCCGGAGACTACGTCGGCGATCTCGCTGGGGAAGTAGATCTGGGTCATCTGGGCGCCGCCGGTGGACAGATGGGAGATAAACAGGCCGGAGAAGATGCAGCCCACGGGATTCAGGGAGGCCAGCAAGGCCACGGAGATGCCGTCGAAGCCCGCGCTGGGCAGCGCCGTGGAGTTCTGGGGATCCCACTGGGCGCCGCCGGCCAGATAGTACAATCCCGCACCGAAACCGGCCAGGGCGCCGGCAATGACCATGGCCAGGACGATGCTGCGCTTTTCGTTGATACCAGCGTATTTGGCCGCGCTGGCGTTGTGGCCGCAGGCCTTCAGCTCATAGCCGAAGGTGGTCTTGTTCAGGATGACCAGAATCACGACGGCCACCAGAATTGCCAGGAAGATGGCGATGGAGATGGAGCCGTATTTGAATGTACCGTACATATCCCAGCCGAAGAGCTTGGACGGGATCAGGGACCGGGGGCTGACGTCCTTCAGGGCGTAGGTCTGGGACTGCTTGAGGTTGTACATGACGCCGTTGCCCCGGTTATAGATCAGGGTGTTGACGGCATAGAGGCCGATCCAGTTGAACATGATGGAGGTGATGACCTCGTTGATGTTCAGATAGGCCTTGAACAGGCCGGGAATTGCGCCCCAGAGCGCGCCGAACAGGGTGGCTACCAGCAGGCAGGCCCACCAGGGCAGATGCAGCACGATGGCGCAGAACAGGCCGCCGAAGGCGCCCACGGTGTACTGACCAGCGGCGCCGATGTTGAACAGGCCGGTCTTGAAGGCAAAGGCCACGGACAGGCCGGTCATAATCAGCGGCGCAGCCTCCACGATCTCCTGGCCCACGGTGGCCCAGTTCATGCCGACCTTTTTCAATGTCTCGTTGCCCACGTTGCGGAAGCCGGCCTGGATGATGGGGACGAAGCCCTCCTTCCAGGCGTGCTCGGCGTCGAGAATGAACAGAAATACCAGGCCGAAAATCAGGCCGATGACGATACAGATCAGCGCGGCGATGACCGAGGTCAGGCCGCCTTTGGTCCGTTCCAGCAGGGGGCTTGTATTCTTTTTCTTCATGGACGCGCCCTCCTATACTTCCATCCGCTTGGCGCCGGCCATATAGAGGCCCAGCTCCTCGACGGTGACGGTCTTGGGGTCGAACTGACCCACGATCTCTCCCTCATACATGACCAGGATCCGGTCCGACAGGTTCATGACCTCATCCAGCTCCAGGGATACCAGCAGCACCGCCTTGCCGGCGTCCCGCACGGCCACGATCTGCTGATGGATATATTCGATGGCGCCCACGTCCAGGCCGCGGGTGGGCTGGACGGCGATGAGCAGCTCCGGGTCCTTGTCGATTTCCCGGGCCACGATGGCCTTCTGCTGGTTGCCGCCGGACATGGAACGGGCGATGGTGACGCTGCCCTGGCCGCTGCGGACGTCGTACTGCTCGATGAGCCGGTCGGAATACTCCCGCACGGCGTCAAACTTGATGAAGCCGCTCCTCTGGAACTGGGGCTCCCAGTACCGCTGCAGGACCATGTTCTGTTCCAGGCTGTAGTCCAGGACCAGGCCGTGCTTGTGCCGGTCCTCGGGAATGTGGCTCATGCCGGCCTTGCTGCGGTTGCGGATGGAGGCTTTGGTGATATCCTTGCCGCAGAGGGTGATGGTTCCCGCGCTGAGATTGTCCAGGCCGGTCAGGGCGTGGACGAACTGGGTCTGGCCGTTGCCCTCGATGCCTGCCAGGCACACGATCTCGCCCCGGCGGACCTGGAAGGACACGTCCTTCACGGCGTTGTTCTTGTGAATCTTGGAGGGCACCGTGACGTGCTGGACGTCCAGCACCACTTCTCCCGGCTCGGAGGGCTTCTTGTCCACCTTGAAGTTGACCTGGCGGCCCACCATCATGGCGGACAGCTCTTCCACGGTGGTGTCCTTGGTGTTGACGGTGCCGATATACTTGCCTTTCCGCAGGACGGTGCAGCGGTCGGCCACGGCCATGATCTCCGCCAGCTTGTGGGAGATGAATAGGATGCTCTTGCCCTCGGCGGCCAGGTTCTTCATGATCTGCATGAGCTCGTCGATCTCCTGGGGCGTCAGGACGGCGGTGGGCTCGTCGAAGATGAGAATCTCATTTTCCCGGTAGAGCATTTTCAGAATTTCGGTCCGCTGCTGCATGCCCACGGAGATGTCCTCCACGATGGCGTCCGGATCCACCTTCAGGCCGTACCGCTCCGACAGCTCCAGGACCTTTTTCCGGGCGTCGGCCTTCTGCAGGAAGCCCATCTTGTTGGGCTCCACGCCCAGAATGATGTTGTCCAGGACGGAGAAGCACTCCACCAGTTTGAAATGCTGGTGGACCATGCCGATGTTCAGGGCGTTGGCGTCGTTGGGATTTCGGATCTCCACCACTTCGCCGTTTTTCTTAATGCAGCCCTCTTCCGGCTGATACAGTCCGAACAGCACGCTCATCAGCGTGGATTTACCTGCGCCGTTCTCACCCAGCAGCGCGTGAATCTCACCTTTTTTCAGCTGGAGGGTGATGTTATCGTTCGCCTTGATTCCGGGGAAGATTTTGGTAATGTTCAGCATTTCGATGACATAATCCGCCAATTTCATCACTCCCTATCCGCCCGAAGACCTCAGGCAGGTAATAATAGATTTATTATACATGAAACGAATAAAAAAAGCCACCCCGGGTTTTCTCTTTTTCACAGGTTTTTTGACCGTTCCCATGACAGAACTGTGTATATTCACTGTTTTATGCCCGCCATGGCGGAAACTGGAACGGATGCACAAAAAAGGGGCTGTTAAGAAAATCTGCGTTCTCGTTTTGACCACAAACTTTTTGATGGAAAAAGTGTCGAATTTACGGTCAAAAAAGGAACGGATTGCCACGCCAGTGTGCGCACTGGCTCGCAATGACAGACTTTCTTAACAGCCCCTGTTGGTTTGATTTAAAATTGATCCTTCAGCTTGTCAAAGAAGCTCTTCCGCTTGGGCTGGCCGTCGTCGCCGACGGTGTCGGCCAGTTTTTTCAGCAGCTCCTTCTGCTCCCGGTTCAGCTTGGTGGGAGTTTCCACAACAACGGTGACGTACTGGTCGCCGCGGTTCTTGTAGCCCACATAGGGGATGCCCTTGCCCTTGAGCCGGAAGGTGGTGCCGGTCTGGGTGCCCTCGGGAATGCTGTAGCGGACCTTGCCGTCCAGGGTCGGGACCTCGATCTCCGCGCCCAGGGCCGCCTGGGTGAAGGTGATGGGCATCTCGCACAGCACATTGGCGCCGTCCCGCTCAAACAAGGGATGCTTCTTCACGGAAACGGTCACCAGCACGTCGCCGCTGGGGCCGCCGTTGGAGCCGCAGTTGCCCTCGCCCCGCAGGCGGAAGGACTGGCCGTCGTCGATACCGGCGGGCACCTGGACCTTCATGGTCTTGTTCCGCCGGACCTTGCCCTTGCCCTTGCAGACGTTGCAGGGATCCTTGATAATCTTGCCCTTGCCGCCGCAGTTGGGGCATGGGCTCTCGGACTGCATGGCCATGCCCATGAAGTTCTGCTGGGTGCGGATGGTACCGCGTCCGCCGCAGCGGGAGCAGGTCTCCGGCTGGGAACCGGAACGGCAGCCGCTGCCGCCGCAGGTATTACAGGGCTCGATGCGGCCGAAGCTGACTTCCTTCTCGCAGCCGAAGGCCGCCTCCTCAAAGGTGATCTCCAGCTCCAGACCCAGGTTCTGACCCCGGGTGGGACCGTTCCGCCGGGAACCAGAGGAAGCGCTGCCGCCGCCGAAGAAGTCTCCGAAAATGCTGCCGAGATCGAAGCCGTCAAAGCCGCTGAAGCCGGAACCGCCGTAGCCGCCCGCGCCGCCGGCCCCGAAGTTCGGGTCCACGCCGGCGAAGCCGAACTGGTCGTAACGAGCCTTCTTGTCCGCGTCGGACAGGACCTCGTAGGCCTCGTTGATCTCTTTGAATTTTTCTTCCGCGTCCTTGTCGCCGGGATTCTGGTCGGGATGGTATTTCATGGCCAGCTTGCGGTAGGCCTTCTTGATCTCCGTCTCCGACGCGTTTTTTTCCACGCCAAGGACCTCATAATAGTCTCGTTTATCCGCCATTGGATTCACCTCTTCTTAATTGACAATTGACAATTGATAATTGACAATGATTGTGTCGCTTCGCGACGGAATGAAATTGTGGATGCACGATCGATCAACACTGTAGGGGCGCCCCTTGCGGTCGCCCGCCGTGCATACCATTGGGCGACCGCGAGGGTCGCCCCTACGAATAACCTGAAAACGGGCGATTTTTAAATCATCCGCATCAGCGGATACCTTCATTGTCAATTGTCAATCGGAACACAGTGTACTTCCCGGAGAAGCATTGCCCCTCCGGGAGAACACAGTCTGATCAGTTGTCGTTGACCTCTTCGAAGTCCGCGTCCACTACGCCGTCGTCGGGGGCGGAACCGGCGTTGTTGGCCGCGCCGGGGTTGCCCTGGGGCGCCTGCTGCTGATACAGCTTCTCGCTGATGGCGTAGAAGGCCTTCTGGGCTTCTTCGGTGGCGTTCTTGATGGCGTTGACGTCATTGCCCTTCAGGGTCTCTTTCAGGTGCTCGATGGCGGCCTTCACAGGGGCCTTCTCGCTCTCGGAGACCTTGTCGCCCAGCTCGCTGAGGGTCTTCTCGGCCTGGTAGACCATCTGGTCGCCGGCGTTGCGGGTGTCGACCTCTTCCTTGCGGGCCTTGTCTTCAGCGGCGTACTGCTCGGCCTCCTTCACGGCCTTCTCGATGTCTTCCTTGCTCAGGTTGGAGGAAGAGGTGATGGTGATCTTCTGCTCGGCGCCGGTGCCCAGGTCCTTGGCGGACACGTTGACGATGCCGTTGGCGTCGATATCAAAGGTGACTTCGATCTGGGGCACGCCGCGGGGGGCGGGAGAAATGCCGGTCAGCTGGAAGCGGCCCAGGGTCTTGTTGTAAGCGGCCATCTCGCGCTCGCCCTGGAGCACATGGACCTCCACGGAGGTCTGTCCGTCAGCGGCGGTGGAGAAGATCTGGCTCTTCTTGGTGGGGATGGTGGTGTTGCGGTCGATCAGGCGGGTGAACACGCCGCCCATGGTCTCAATGCCCAGGGACAGGGGCGTGACGTCCAGCAGCAGCACGTCCTTGACCTCGCCGCCGAGCACGCCGCCCTGGATCGCGGCGCCGACAGCGACGCACTCGTCCGGGTTGATGTTGCGGTAGGGCTCCTTGCCGGTGATCTTGCGCACAGCCTCCTGCA
>CAMEIU010000023.1 GCA_945918815.1 uncultured Clostridia bacterium | reverse complement strand
CCCGTGGCGGTGACCATGTTCTGGAAGGTGGTGTGGATTCGGCCATCCTCGGCGATGCAGCCCAAAAGGCCCGTGGCGTAGGTGGAGGACAGCTTGGTCAGCATCCGGTAATCCAGAATGGCGTCGATGATCGGATGCTTGGGCCGCAGCTTTTCCAGCACCTCGGCGTTGGTGGAGTAGCCGGTCTTGGTCTTCTTCACCGGCGGAAGGCCCAGCTTTTCAAACAAAATTTCCCCGAGCTTTTTAGTGGAATTGATGTTGAATTCCTCTCCGGCCAGTTCATAGACCGTGTTCTGGGCCGCTTCGATTCGTTCCTCCAGCATGGAGCCGAAGGCCATCAGGGCCATGCGGTCTACGGTGACGCCGGTCCGCTCCATGTCGGACAGGACGGCGCAGAGGGGAAATTCAATGTCCTGATAGAGCCGGTCCATGGCCTGCTCCTTGAGCTTGCTCCAAAGCACCGGCCGCAGCTGCCACAGGGCCACGGCCTCCGCCGCCAGGTCCTGGGCGGGAATCGTCCGGTCCAGATAGACCGTGGACAGCTTGCCCACGGAGTAGTCCGTCTGGGCCGGGTCCAGCACATAGGCTGCCAGGGATGCGTCGAAATCAAAATTGCTGCAGGTCCAGCCCTGGTCCAGCAGCTTGCTCCGCAGGGTTTTCCAGTCGGCGCAGGTCTTGGGCGCCAGTCCGGCGCAGATGTCCTTCACGTGCTCCGCCGCCGTGACGCAGACGCCGCCTTCCCAGGCTACGGCGGCCTGGGTCATATCCGGGCTGAACGCAATGGCGCAGGGCGTGTGGACCGAGGGCAGGGAAGCGGACGGTGTGAAGGTCACGGCCGCCGCGGGCTTGGCTTCCTCCACCTCCCGCAGGCCGTACCGGTCCAGGAGCTTCACAAATTCCAGCCGGACGAACAGATCCCGCAGGGCGGGCTTGTCCGCAGGCTTCCGCAGGGCGTCCTCCGGCTGAAACTCGATGGGGGCCTCACAGCGGATGGTGGCCAGATCGTAGGACATGCGGGCGCTGTCCTCCCCGGCGGCCAGCTTTTTCCGCACGCTCTCCTTGATCTCCGGCAGGTGTTCATAGACGCCGTCCAGGGTGCCGTATTTCAGAAGCAGGTCCGTGGCCGTCTTGGGGCCGACCCCGGCCACGCCGGGAATGTTGTCGGAGCTGTCGCCCATGAGGGCCTTTAAATCGATGAGCCGCCTCGGCTCAAAGCCGTAGTCCTCCCGGAATTTCTCCGGGGTGTAGAGGGTCGTCAGGGTCTGGCCCGCCTTGGTGGTGACCAGCTTGACCGAGACGCAGCCGTTGACCAGCTGCAAGCTGTCCCGGTCGCCGGTGACCACCACGCACTGCCAGCCCTGGGCGCAGCATTTCACGCTGACTGTGCCGATGACGTCGTCGGCCTCCCAGCCCTGGCATTCGTAGATGGGAATGTTCATGGCTGTCAGGACCTCTTTCATCACGGGCATCTGCTGGGCCAGTTCTTCAGGCATCCCATGGCGGGTGGCCTTGTAGCCGTCGTACTGCAAATGCCGGAAGGTGGGCCCGTGGAGGTCGAAGGCCACGCAGAGGGCGTCGGGGTGTTCCTCCTGCTCCAGCTTCCAGAGAATGTTCAGGAAGCCGTAAATGGCATTGGTGAACAGGCCGTCCTTGGTGTTCAAGGGTCGGATGCCGTAAAAGGCCCGGTTAATGACGCTGTTGCCGTCCAGAATCATCAGTTTCATGGAGATTGCTCCTTTTTCATAGTAGAGTTATTGTACCACAAAAAAATAAAATGGACAATGTACAATTGGAAACAGACAAGGAAGGGGCCCGCTTTGCGGATGATTTGAATGGCCGGGGTAATCCCCGTGCCCCTACAGGGGGCACGAGGATCTGTGCAATAAATTCCAATTTTCTGCGCCGCCGGATGGGCTGGGCAGAATCAATCCCCATCTTTTTTCAAAAAACAGTTTATAAAGTGAACAATATGCGCTACAATGACTGCACGGCGGAATTGTGAACTTTTTTCCGGTCCAGACCGGCATCCCATGGTTTTGTTGACAGAGCAGGGTAAAAATGGTATAATTTACGCTGCATCACTGGGGTCACCCGGTTTTCTTTCTGCCGCAAGCCTCCCGCCGGAAGGCGGATATTACAATAGAATTTGGAGGAATTATTATGGTATTCGAAGCGATTGCAAAGCTCCTGGCGGAGCGGAACGACTGTGATGTGGCCGATATTCAGCGGGACACGACGTTCCAGGATCTGGGAATTGATTCTCTGGACACCGTGGAAATGCTCATGGACCTGGAGGACGAGCTGGGCATGGAGATCGAGCTGGACCGGAAGGTGGAGACCGTCGGCGAGCTGGTGGACTTTATTGAGTCCCTGCGGGAGTAAGCCATGATCCATACACCGATTTGTGATCTCGTCGGGATCGAGTATCCCATCTTCCAGGGCGGCATGGCCTGGGTGGCCGACGGCTATCTGGCGGCGGCCGTGTCCAACGGCGGCGGCCTGGGCATCATCGGCGCGGGCAACGCCCCCGGCAGCTTTGTCAAAGAGCAGATCACCCTGGCAAAATCTCTGACCAACAAGCCCTTCGGCGTCAACGTCATGCTCATGAGCCCCTTCGCCGACGAAGTGGCACAGGTATTGGCCGACGAAAAGGTGGCCGTGGTCACCACCGGCGCGGGCAACCCGTCCAAGTATATGGATTTGTGGCTGGGCGCCGGCATCAAGGTCATCCCCGTGGTGGCCTCCGTGTCCATGGCGAAGCTCATGACCCGGGTGGGCGCATCTGCCGTCATTGCCGAGGGCGGCGAGAGCGGCGGCCACATCGGCGAGCTGTCCACCCTGCCTCTGGTGCCCCAGGTCTGCGACGCCACGGATCTGCCGGTCATCGCGGCCGGCGGCATCGGCGACGGACGGGGCGTGGCGGCGGCCTTCATGCTGGGCGCCGTGGGCGTGCAGCTGGGCACCCGCTTCCTGACGTCCAAGGAGTGCACCGTCCATCCCAACTACAAGGAAAAGGTTTTGAAAGCAGGCGACCTGGGCACCATCACCACCGGCAAGCGGCTGGGCCACCCGGTCCGCAGCCTCAAGACGCCCCTGTCCCGTGCCCTGGCCAAGGCCGAGTACAGCCAGATCTCCGATGAGGAGCTGGACGCCATGGCCGTGGGCGCCCTGCGGCTGGCGGCCAAGGAGGGCGACATTCAGAAGGGCTGCTTCCTGGCCGGTCAGATCGCCGGTATGGTCAACAAAGAGCAGCCCTGCGCCGAGATCATCCAGGAGATCTTCACCGAGGCGGAGCAGGTCCTGACAGGAGCGAACAAATGGGTAAGATAGCCTTTGTGTTTCCCGGCCAGGGGGCGCAGCACCCCGGCATGGGACAGGAATTATATGAGCAGTTTCCCGCCGCGAAAAAGGTCTTTGACCTGTGCGAGCAGGTCCGGCCCGGCACCCTGGAGCAGTGCTTTGCAGGCACCATGGAGGCCCTGACCGAGACTCGCAACACCCAGCCCTGTATGCTGGCCGTGGAGCTGGCGGCAGCGGCGGCGCTGGAGGAACTGGGCGTCCATGCGGACATGGCCGCCGGATTCTCTCTGGGCGAGATCGCGGCCCTGGCCTGCGCCGGGGCGGCCTCTGTGGAGACGGCCTTCCGCATCGTTTGCCAGCGGGCGGCCTTCATGCAGGAGGCTGCCGAGCAGGTGGACAGCGCCATGGCGGCCGTTTTGAAGCTGCCGGATGGGCAGGTGGAGGCTTTGTGCGCCCCCTATGCCCATGTGTATCCCGTCAACTACAACTGCCCCGGTCAGGTGACCGTGGCGGGCCTTTCCGAGGAATTGAAGCCCTTCCTGGCGGATGTCAAGGCGGCCGGCGGCCGCGGCGTGCCGCTGAAGGTCCGGGGCGGCTTCCATTCGCCCTTTATGGCCTCCGCTTCCGAGCGGCTGAGCCAGGCGTTGGCGGCCTATGATCTCCGCACGCCTGCAATTCCCCTCTATTCCAACTATACGGGCCTGCCCTATGAGGCGGCGGAGCTGAAGCAGAATCTGGCCCTGCAGGTCTGCCATCCGGTCCGCTGGCAGGGCAGCGTGGCCCATATGATCGCCCAGGGGGCGGACACCTTTATCGAAGCCGGCCCCGGCAAGACCCTGTGCGGCCTCATCGGCCGCATCGACTCCGGCGTGCGGACCTTTGCCGTGGAGACGGCGGAGGAGCTGCGCAATGCCGTGAAGGAGGCAGCAGCATGTTAAAGGATCAGATCGCCGTCGTCACCGGCGGCTCCCGCGGCATTGGCCGGGCCGTCTGTCTGGCGCTGGCAAAGCAGGGGGCCAACGTGGCCGTGGTCTACGCGGGCAACGCCCAGGCGGCCCGGGAGACCGTGGAGGCCTGCCAGGCTTTGGGCGTTCAGGCCGAGGCCTTCCAGTGCGACGTCAAGGACTTTGCCGTTGTGAAAGAGACCGTGGCCCAGATCAAGGCCCGGTTCGGCACCGTGAACATTCTGGTGAACAACGCCGGAATCACCCGGGACGGTCTCATTGCGTCCATGAAAGAGGCGGATTTTGACGCCGTCATCGACACCAATCTCAAGGGCGCGTTCAACTTCATCCGCCACTGCACGCCCATTTTCATCCGCAACCGCGGCGGCCGGATCATTAACGTCAGCTCCATTTCCGGTCTCACCGGCAACGCGGGCCAGGCCAACTATTCCGCTTCCAAGGCCGGAATCATCGGCCTGACCAAGGCCACCGCCCGGGAGCTGGCGGCCCGGAACATCACCTGCAACGCCGTGGCCCCCGGCTTCATCGCCACGGATATGACCCAGGCCCTGGTGGAGAAAAACCAGGAGGCCATCAACGCCTCCATCCCCCTGGGCCGTGTGGGCCAGCCGGAGGATGTGGCTCAGACCGTGACCTTCCTGGCCGGACCCGCCGCCGGATACATCACCGGCGAAGTCATCCGCGTCGACGGCGGCATGGCGATGTAAGAGCAGGGAATAGGTAAGAGTGAAATGATGCACCGCACCAAGGCTTCCCCTTGAGGGGAAGGCTTTGAGTTGCTGCGGTTCACAATACCCTCATAGAAGGAGGAACCCCATGAACGAACGCAGAGTGGTCGTCACCGGTATGGGCTGTATTACCCCCATCGGCAACGACTTGCATACTTTTTGGGAAAGCCTGATGGCCGGAAAGAACGGCATCGGTCCCATTACGAAATATGATACCACGGACTATAAGTGCAAGATTGCGGCGGAGGTCAAGGGCTTTGACCCGAAGCTCTATATGGAGAAATCCCAGATCATGCACTCCGACCTGTACGCCCAGTTCGCCATGGCGGCGGCGGTCCAGGCGGTGGAGGACAGCGGCCTCCAGGGAACCGTCCCCGCCGACCGGGTGGGCGTCTATGTGGGCAGCGGCATCGGCGGTATGCAGACCTTTGAGAATGAGCACGGAAAGCTCCTTTTCAAGGGCCCCCGCCGGGTATCGGTCTACTTTATCCCCAGCATGATCGCCAACATTGCCGCCAGCATGATCGCCATCCGCTACGGCTTCACCGGTCCGGCGCTGCCCGCCGTCACCGCCTGCGCCTCCGGCTCCAACGCCATCGGCGAGGCGCTGCGGGCTGTGCGCCACGGCTATGCCGACGCCATGATCTGCGGCGGCGCCGAGGCGGCGGTGACGCCCATGGCCAACGCGGGCTTCTCCAACATGCAGGCGTTGAGCCTGTCGGAGGATCCCGATGCCGCATCCCTGCCCTTTGACGCCCGCCGCGGCGGCTTTGTCATGGGCGAAGGCGCGGGCGTTCTGGTCATCGAGGAATACGAGCACGCCAAGGCCCGCGGGGCCAAGATTTACGGCGAGCTGTGCGGCTACGGCTCCACCAACGACGCCTACCATATCACTGCCCCGGATCCCGAGGGCAACGGCGGCGCGCGGGCCATGGCCGACGCCCTGCGGGAGGCGGGCTACACCGAGGCCGACCGGGTCTACGTCAACGCCCACGGCACCGGCACCCACCTGAACGACAAGATCGAGACCCTGGCCATCAAGAAAGCCTTCGGCGAGGAAGCGGCTCGGAGGCTGCTCATCAGCTCCACCAAGTCCATGACCGGCCATATGCTGGGCGCGGCGGGCGCGGTGGAGGCCATTGTCTGCCTGAAAGCCCTGCAGGATGGTGTGGTGCCCCCCACCATCCATCTGTTGGAGCCGGACCCGGATTGCGACCTGGACTATGTGCCCGGCGTTGCCCGGAAGGCGGATATCAATCTGGCCCTGTCCAATTCCCTGGGCTTCGGCGGTCACAACGCCTGCCTGACCTTCCGCAAGCTGTGACGAGGTACTGCTATGGAAGATAAACAGATCCGAAGATACGCCAAGCTCATGGAGGAGCTGAACCTGACCGGCCTGGAAATGGAGGCCGACGGCGTCCGCCTGCGGCTGGAGCGGACCCCCGTGGTCCAGACGCAGACCGTAACGGTCCCGGCAGTCCCGGCCGCGGACACCGTCCCGGCGGCTGCGCCTGCGGCAGACCCGGGCGTGGTGGAGGTCCTGTGCCCCATGGTAGGCGTATTCTATGCCGCACCCACGGAGAGCGCGGAGCCCTTCGTCCGCCGGGGCAGCCAGGTGAAAAAGGGCGACGTCCTGTGCATCATTGAGGCCATGAAGCTCATGAACGAGATCACCGCCGAGTGCGACGGCGTCATTGTGGACATCGGCGCGGGCAACAACCAGACCGTGGACTACGGCCACGTGCTGTTCCGCATCCGAAAGGAGAAGTCATGAATCAGGAAGAACTGAAAAATATCCTGCCCCACCGGGACAATATGCTCCTGGTGGACGAGGCCGAATGCGTCGACGGCGTGGCCTACGGCAAGTGCCACATCCGGCCGGACCAGTGGTTCTTGCAGGGCCATTTCCCCGGCCATCCTGTGGTCCCCGGCGTGATTCTCTGCGAGATGCTGGCCCAGACCTCCTGCGTCCTGTTACAGGGCCAGATGGAGCCGGGACAGCTGAGCCTGTTCACCAGCCTCGACAAGGTGCGCTTCAAGCACCCGGTCTATCCCGGCGACACCCTGGAGACCCAGGTGCGCCTGACCCGCCAGAAGAAGCCCTTCTATTTTGCCGAGGGCGAAGGCTATGTCAACGGCAAGCTCTGCGTCAAGGCGGAGTTCTCATTTGCCATCACAACAGGAGTGTAAGTCGTGTTTTCGAAGATTCTCATTGCCAACCGGGGCGAGGTGGCGGTCCGCATTATCCGCAGCTGTAAGGAGATGGGCATTTCCACCGTGGCGGTCTATTCCCAGGCCGACGCGGAGGCCCTCCATGTGGCCCTGGCGGACCAGAGCTTCTGCATCGGCAAGGCCGACGCCGCTGACAGCTATTTGAACCAGGACCGCATTCTCAGTGCCGCTCTGGTGTCCGGGGTCCAGGCCATCCATCCGGGCTACGGCTTTTTGTCGGAAAACGCCGAGTTCGCCGCCCGCTGCCTTAAAAACGGCATTGCCTTCATCGGCCCCTCGGTGGAGAGCATGCGCCGTCTCAGCGACAAGGAGCGCATCAAAACCCTGATGGCCGAGGCGGGCCTTCCCGTGATTCCCGGCTCCCAGGTGCTCAGCAGCGTCCGGGAGGCGCGGCAGGCGGCGGAAAACATGGGCTACCCGGTTATGATCAAGGCCCGTTCCGGCGGCGGCGGACGGGGCATCCGTCTGGTGACCCGGCCGGAAGAGCTGGAGCAGAGCTACCATTCCGCCGTGGCCGAGGCCCGCGCCGCCTTTGGAGACGGGGCCGTCTATATGGAAAAATACGTCCATCCGGCCAAGCATATTGAAATGCAGATCATTGCCGACGAGGACGGCCATGTGGTCTGCCTGGGGGAGCGGGACTGCTCCGTCCAGCGGAACCACCAGAAGCTCATTGAGGAATCCCCCTGCACCGTGTTGACCAAGACCCAGCGCAAGACCCTCATGGAGCAGGTTGCCAAGGCGGTCCGAACCGTGGGCTACAGCGGCATTGGCACCCTGGAATTTCTGCTGGACCGGCAGAGCGGCCAGGCCTATTTTATGGAGATGAACGTGCGGCTCCAGGTGGAGCATCCGGTGACGGAGATGCTGACGGGCATCGATCTGGTCAAATGGCAGATCCGCGTGGCCGCCGGTGTGCCTTTGAGCTTTACCCAGGCGGACGTGCGCATGGAGAGCGCCTCCATCGAGTGCCGCATCAACGCCCTGCGCCCCGGAAAGGTGACCTTTTTGCACGTGCCCGGCGGTCCCAACGTGCGCTTTGACACGTTCATGATCACGGGCTGCGAGATCTCTCCCTACTACGACGCCATGATCGGCAAACTGATCGTCAACGCCGGTACCCGGGAGGAGGCCCTGCGGAAGATGCAGGCGTCCCTCTGCGAGCTGGTGATCCAGGGCGTGGACAATAACATTGAAGAGCAAATCGATCTGATCACCCGGAAGGAATTTGTCAACGGGACCTACGATCTGGATTTTTTGAAATGAGGTGAGGCGCGTTGCAGCTGCCCCAATTCCTGAAACCGAAAAATGAGCTGGAGGCCGGCGGCCGACAGTCCGTCCCGGTCCATCGGGATGAAAACGAGATGACCAAGCAGTGTCCCAACTGCCGCCGGGCCATTCCCCTGAGCCTCCTGTGGAGCCAGGCCAACACCTGCCCCTGCGGCTACCACTTCCGCATGAACGCCCGGCAGCGGATCAATTTCCTGACCGACGAGGGCTCTTTCCTGGAATTCGACCGGGAGCTGGTGGGCACCGATCCCCTGGATTTCCCCGGCTACGGCGAAAAGCTGGAGACCACCCGCAATTCCAGCGGCGAAATCGAGGCGGTCCTCTGCGGCACGGCCAGGATCCAGGGCCAGCCCTGCTGCCTGTTCGTCATGGACCCCTATTTCATGATGGGCTCCATGGGCTGGGCCGTGGGCGAGAAGATCACAAGGCTCTTTGAGTACGCCATCCGGGAGCGGCTGCCCGTGGTGGGCTGCACCGTGTCCGGCGGCGCGAGAATGCAGGAGGGCCTGGTGTCCCTCATGCAGATGGCCAAGACCAGCGCGGCCGTCCAGCGGCACAGCGAGGCGGGCCTCTTTTATCTGGTGGTGCTGACGGACCCGACCACCGGCGGCGTCATGGCCAGCTTTGCCATGGACGGCGACGTGATTCTGGCGGAGCCCGGGGCCACCATCGGCTTTGCCGGGGCCAGAGTCATCGAGCAGACCGTCCGCAAAAAGCTGCCCCAGGGCTTCCAGAAGGCGGAATTCCTCCTGGAGCACGGCTTTGTGGACGCCGTGGTGCCCCGGAAGGAGCAGCGGGAGACCATCTCCATGCTCCTGAAATTCCATGAGGGAGGCGACGCCCTATGAGTATGACCAGCTATGAGCGGGTCAAGGCGGCCCGTTCCGGCGACCGGCCCACGGGGCTGGACTATATCCACGGCATGTTCACCGACTTCCTGGAGCTCCACGGCGACCGCCGCTTCGCTGATGACAGGGCCGTTGTCGGCGGCATCGCCCGCCTGAACGGACGGCCTGTGACGGTCATCGCCATTGAAAAGGGCCATACGGTCCGGGATCGCATGGCCCGGAATTTCGGCATGCCCCATCCCGAGGGCTACCGGAAGGCTTTGCGGCTCATGCAGCAGGCGGAAAAATTCCACCGGCCGGTGGTCTGCCTGGTGGACACCTCCGGCGCTTATTGCGGCATCGGCGCGGAGGAACGGGGCCAGGGCCAGGCCATTGCGGAAAACCTGACGGCCATGAGCGGCCTGAAGACCCCCATCCTGTCCATCCTCATCGGCGAGGGCGGCAGCGGCGGCGCCCTGGCGTTGGCCGTGGCCGACCGGGTCTGGATGTTGGAGAACGCCGTCTACTCGGTCATCTCCCCGGAGGGCTGCGCCAGCATCCTCTGGAAGGACGCCAACCGGGCGGAGGAAGCGGCCCATTGCCTGAAGCTGACGGCCAAGGACGCCCTATCCATGGGCATTGTGGAGCAGGTGATCTCTGAAACCGACCTCGGTACGCCGGTATTTTTTGAAACCCTGTCCCATCGCGTCTGCTGCGAACTGGAACGGCTCAGTGAAGAAACCACCGAGCGGCTTCTCAGCAAACGGTACCAGCGTTTCCGAACCATCGGACAGATGTGAATGCGATAAAAGAAGCGTGAATCGGAAAACCGGTTCACGCTTCTTTTCGGCGGCAGCGCAGGAAAATGGTCCCACGGAATAGATGCCTGTCCGGAAGTCCCTGCGCCAACGCAGGTTTTGACGTCCGGCTTTTTCAACAAATTTTATGGGACTTTTTTGGAGACTATTTGTCCGGCTCGCTGAAAAAATACCAGGGGTGGCGCCTTTCATTGACAGAGTCGCCGGAAAATACTATAATTTAATGCACCACTCAAAAAAAGAACCGGACGATTGGAGACAACCTATGCTGACAAATCCCTATCTGAAACGCGTTTACGAACAGACGGAGACCCGCAACAAGACCGACCGGGAGTTCCTGCAGGCGGTCTATGAGGTCTTCGATTCTCTGCAGCCCTATGTGGAGAGGCACCCGGAGCTGGAGGAGAACGGCATCATGGAGCGTCTGGTGGAGCCGGACCGCATGGTCAGCTTCCGCGTGGCCTGGATCGATGACCAGGGCAAGGTCCAGGTGAACCGGGGCTACCGCTGCCAGTTCAACTCCGCCATCGGCCCCTATAAGGGCGGCCTTCGGTTCCATCCCACGGTGACCCCCTCGGTCATCAAATTTCTGGGCTTCGAGCAGATTTTCAAAAACAGCCTGACCGGCCTGCCCCTGGGCGGCGGCAAGGGCGGCTCCGACTTTGACCCCAAGGGCAAGTCCGACGGCGAGGTCATGCGCTTCTGCCAGTCCTTTATGACGGAGCTGCACCGCTACATCGGCGCGGATGTGGACGTACCCGCCGGAGACATCGGCGTGGGCGGCCGGGAGATCGGCTATCTCTTCGGCCAGTATAAATTCCTGAAAAACAACTTTACCGGCGTCCTCACCGGCAAGGGGCTGGCCTTCGGCGGCAGCCTGGGCCGGACCGAAGCCACGGGCTACGGCCTTTTGTACTTCGTGGACGAGATGCTCCGCTGCATGAAGGGCGAGACCCTGGCGGGCAAGGTGGTGGTCATTTCCGGTTCCGGCAACGTGGCCATTTACGCGGCCCAGAAGGCCATGCAGCTGGGGGCCAAGGTGGTCGCCATGTCCGACTCCCAGGGGTATATCTACGATCCCAAGGGCATCGATCTGGCTGCAATCAAGCAGCTCAAAGAGGTGGAGCGGGCCCGCATCCGGGCATACTGCGACCGGGTCCCCGGGGCACAGTTCGGCTCCAACCGCAGCGACGTGTGGAAGATTCCCTGCGACATCGCTCTGCCCTGCGCCACCCAGAACGAGCTGGACGCGGACAGCGCCAAGGCGTTGATTGAGAACGGTGTCCTGGCTGTGGCCGAAGGCGCCAACATGCCCAGCACCCCGGAGGCCGTCGAATTGCTCCTGTCCCACGGCGTCCTGTTCGCCCCGGCCAAGGCGGCCAATGCCGGCGGCGTGGCCACCAGCGGTCTGGAAATGAGTCAGAACTCCCAGCGGCTTGGCTGGACCTTCGAGGAAGTGGACCGGAAGCTGAAGGGCATCATGGTGAACATCTTCCACAACGCCTATGACGCCTCCAAGGCCTGCGGCCGGGAGGGCAACCTGGTGGTCGGCGCCAACGTGGCCGGCTTCATCAAGGTCTCCAACGCCATGCTGGCGGAGGGAATTTTCTGATCAAAATGAGATGTAATTGAACAAGCGTCTTGTAAAACGCATGTCATTGCGAGGAGCGCAGCGACGTGGCAATCCGTACCCCAAAAGTTGCAGATTTCAGAGCGTTTTCGTGAGATCGGCTTCTGCCAGGGGAAACGGATTGCCACGCCAATGTGTGCACTGGCTCGCAATGACATGCGTTGCTTGCATATTTTTCGTTTTATGTTGTGCCTTATGCGTCCCGCTTCACGTCGTAGATCAATACCGGCGTGCCGAGATCGATGTTCTCATAAATCAGCTGCATGGCGTCGGACGGCGTGTTGACGCAGCCGTGGGAGCCGTTTTTGGCGTAGATCATGCCGCCGAATTCATCCCGCCAGGAGGCGTCGTGGAGGCCGTAGAGGGTGCCGATGAAGCCCACCCAGTATTCCACATAGACGTTGAAATCCGGGCCGGACAGCCAGCAGCCGGTGTCCTTGTTCTGCACGGTGTAGAAGCCCGTGGGGGTCTCCCGCCAGTTGCGAAAGCCGGTGACCACGTCCGTGTGGACGATCAGCTCGCAGTCCTTGTAGAAGGTCATCTGCTGCTTGGCGATGTCCACCTCCACATAGGTGTCCCCCAGGGAGAAAGGCTTGCCGTCTTCGTCCACGCCGTCGGTGCAGACATAGGGCACTTCAATCTCCGCGTTCTCCAGCTTCAGGAGGGCCTCCGTCAGGGCTTCGCCCAGGGCCTCCGTGTCCACCAGATAGTCGCAGGTTAGAAAATCAATGGTCACGGGGCCGGTGGCGTAGGAGTCGAGAATGAAGGGCTTGTTTGTCTCCCGGTGGCCTTCGGCGCAGCGGGCCAGGAAATCATCCAGGGCATCGGCCTGGACCGACAGCTGCCCGTCCGCGTCCACCCGGACCAGGGCGGCCAGGATTTCCTTGGAGAGGGATTCCGTCGTGCCATGGTAGTTCAGGGTCACGGCGGTGCGGGAGAGGGCGTCCGCCAGCATGGCGGAGAAATCAAAGACGCCGGTTTTCGCCGTGATCTCCGGCGGAACGTAGCAGTCAAAGTCCGTCAGCTCCAGGGTCACGGCGGCAGGCTGGCCGGCGGAGACGGTCATGGCGGCGGCGCGGGCGTTCAGCGCATCCAGAACGGCGTCCTGGTTCAGAACGCGGCCGGGGACCTCCGGGCAGATTTGGAAGGCTGTGCCGTCAAAATAGGCGTAGGCGCTCTGCGCCTTGGGCCGGATTTCCTGGCTTAGGTCCCGCAGCACGGCTTCGGCGTTCAAATGGGCCGTATTTACCGGCAGGGAGGAAACGCCGGGATGGCTTTCCCGGTCCCAGCCCAGCTTTTCCCGGATGGGCAGGGCTGCGAAGGCCTCCGGCTCCATGCGGTCGGTCCAGCTGAACCGTCCCTCCACCGCTGTCTGGAAATCCGCCCAAAGGCCCAGGTCCGCCAGGGTGTAGGTCCCGATGGTCTTGCCGTCCTCCGTCACGGTCAGGACGCTTCGTCCGCCACTGTCCAAAAGGGCGGTATACTGGGCATAGACCGCCGCCTGATCCGCCTCCGCGCCGTGGAGGATGTGCAGTACAAGCGCTCCCGCGCCCATAACCTCCAATAGAATCAGGCAGATCAAAACCACCAAAACAATCCGCGATTTCCGCATATGCGCTTCCCTCTCTCCACGACAAGAATCGACAGAACTATCATACCTGCTCTCAGGAGAAAAAGCAAATCAAATCTTCTGCGGAAGCAAAGCGAAGCCAAAGAAAGCCCCTGTACCCCTTTGCAGAGGCGGCTATCCGCCGCCCGCATGGGCACAAGGGCTGTTTGTTCAGAGGCTTATTGGTCGATTTCCTTTAAGACCGGCCCCTCCTGGGACAGGCTCAGCTCTTTATACGTTTTGACGATGACCACGGCGGCGATGACGAAGGTCAGAATGTCGGCCACGGGGAAGGAGTACAGCAGGCCGTCCAGGGCAAAGAAGACGGGTAGCAGAATGGGGAGGCCGGTGCCGAAAATGATCTCACGGACCATGGAGATGATTGTGGATTCCACGGCCTTGCCCAGGGACTGGAGGTAGATGAAGCAGCCCTTGTTGACCGTGGCCAGGGGCATCATGCACAGGTAGACCCGGAAGCACTTGATGGCGAACTGGGTGTAGTATTCGCTCTCGTTGGCCGCGCCGAAGATGCCGATGAGCTGCCGGGGCAGCAGCTCCACGATCAGCAGCGCCACGAAGCCGACCAGGGCTTCCACGGTCAGCAGACGGGTGAACAGGGTTTTGGCCCGGTCCTTCCGGCCTGCGCCGATGTTATAGCCGACGATGGGAATACAACCGGCGGCGGTGCCGACGGCGATGGAGATGACGATCTGGAAGAACTTCATGACGATGCCCAGCACGGCCAGGGGAATCTGAGAATAAGCCTCCTGTCCGAAGACGGGATCCATGGCGCCGTACTTGGTGCACATATTCTGAACCGCGGCCATGGAGATGACCAGGGAGATCTGGGACAGAAAGCTGGTGATGCCCAGGACCAGGTATTTCCCGGCCAGTCTGGCGTGGACGCCGAAGCTGCTGCGGTGCAGTTTGACGGCCTTCATGTGGCACAGGTACCAGATGGACAGCACGGCGGTGAGAATCTGGCCCAGCACCGTGGCCACGGCCGCGCCCATCATGCCCCATTTGCAGACATAGATGAAGATGGGATCCAGAATGATGTTGGTGATGGCGCCGGCCACGGTGGAGATCATGGCGAATTTGGGGCTGCCGTCGGAGCGGATGATGGGGTTCATGGCCTGGCCGAACATGTAGAAGGGCACGCCCAGGGTGATCCAGAAGAAATACTCTTTGGCGTTGCGGAAGGTCTCTTCGTTGACGCGGCCGCCAAACAGAGTCAGAATGGGTTCCTGGAAAATCAGATAGGCAGCCGTCAGAACCAGGCTGCCGGCGACGCACAGGACCACCGCGCTGCCGATGCTCTTATGGGCGTCCTCCTGCTTGTTGGCGCCCAGACTGATGCTGACGAAGGCGCAGCACGTCGCCGATCATGACTGCGATGGCCAGGGTCACCACGGTCAGAGGGAAGACCACGGTGTTGGCGGCATTGCCGTAGGAGCCGAGATAGGTGGCGTTGGCGATGAAAATCTGGTCCACAATGTTGTAGAGGGCCGCCACCAGCAGGGAGATGACGCAGGGGACCGCGTATTTCCCCATCAGCTTCCCAATGGGCTCTGTTTCCAAAAAGGTGTTCGATTTTTGATTCATGAGAAACTCCTCCAAAAAAATAGTGCGGAACCAAAGGAGCTGGATTTACGCCTCCTTGGCTACGCACTTCGTCTGTAAAAAAATACAGCGCGAAGCACAACCGGATTTACGCAGTCTGCTACACGCTGTATTCTATATTCTATCAATTCTTGTTTTTGGTGTCAAAGGTGATTTTTCATAATTTTTCGCTGAATTCGGGACGATTCCTCTGTTTCATCTGCAAAATGCCGCAGAAAACGCAGCCGAAGCCCAGCAGCACAAAGAACAGAATGACCAGGACCATGACGTTTGCGTTCAGTGAGACCGGGTCGGTCCAGTCGGTGAAATCAAAGGGGAGGCGCAGGGTGTAGGGCTCGTTGCTTTCCCAGCCGTTCAGCAGGAAGATCCGGTCCAGGGCCCAGGGGAACAGCCAGGTCCAAAGGCCGGTCCAGAGGAAGCCAACGGCGGCCCGGAACCAGCGGCCCAGGGGCAGGTAACGGAGGGCTCCCAGCCAGCCCCAGGGCAGGGCCAGTCCCGCCAGGGCAAGCAGCAATCCCGGCATGGGGAACCACCGCTCCCAGCCCTGGAAGGCCAGGCACCCCAGGAGGAGGAGACTTTCAAAGGAGAAATACAGCAGGGCCTTGTGATTCCGGCAGGGCGAAGGCAGGGGAAGCTCCCGCCGCAGGAAGGGCAGGAAGACCGCCGAAAGGCCGAACAGCGTCCACAGGGCCGCGGTTCCGAACCAGGTCCCGCCGCCGTGGAGGCAGCAGACGGCGTAGAGAAGAATCAGAAGCATCGTCTCCGCCCCCAGGTAGAGCAGGGGCTTTCTTCCGGCGAAGGGCGGCCGGAGAGGCAGCTTCTGGAGGACGATGGGACCGCAGACCAGCCCCAAGCCGAAAATAATGGACGCCGCGGCCACAAAGAACCAGGCCTGGCCCTGGATCAGGCAGGCCACGGCCAGCAGCAGAAGCAGCAGAGCCGTCACGCCGCCGAGATAGAGGGAGAATTTCTGACTTTGCACCGCCTCCGGCAATGGCAGCCGCCGCAGAACGAAGGGCAGAAACACCACGCTCAGGCCCAGCAGCGTGCCAAGAGCCGCCGTGGGGAACCAGGTTCCGCCGGTGTAGAGGCAGCAGATGAGCAGCAGCAGGAGCAGAGACCCCGTGAAGCCGCCCAGGCTCCAGAGGCCCCGCTTTCCCTCCGGCGTCAGGGCCGGTAAAAGCGTCAGAGAGGCTGCCGTCAGCTCCGACGCCAGCACGATCCAGAACCAGCTGAGGGTGTGCTGCACAGCCAGATTGCAGACGAAGCAGGTCAGGGCCGTCAGGCCGTAGAGAATGTATTGAATCAGCCGGTAGTTCCGGGCCAGCCGCAGATATTTCCGGGCCAGCTGCTCCGACCGCCGCCCCTCCGTGTCCTCACTGGAGGAGAGCAGCTCCTTTTCACTGATATCCAACACCTGGCAGATGCTCTGCAGCAGGGTGATGTCGGGATAGGCCAGGCCCCGTTCCCATTTGCTGACGGCGGAGTCCGTCACGAACAGCTTCTGCGCGAACTCCTTCTGGGTCATCCCCAGCTCCTTCCTGCGCTGGCAGATGAACGCGCCGAAGGATTGTTTGTTTTCCATAAAACCACGCTCCCGTGTTGATGTGGTCCTGCAAGACTGTCTGCATCATAGCAATCCGGCCGCGGGAAGTCAATGAATCTGCCCGGATTTGCCGCTCGACCGTTGGGAAAGTCCCGGATTTCCAAGGGTTTGCGGGTTTCCGAAAAAAATGAGGCCCGGGGCGCGGGACCCCGGGCTTGCATGTAGTTAGCAGCAGCAGTTGTTATTGTTGTTGTTGTCGCAGCAGTTGTTGTTGCAGCCGCAGCCGAAGCCAAAGCCGTTGTTGTTGCACAGCAGAATGGCGATCAGGATGATAATCCACCACCAGTTGTTGCCGCACACACAGAGACTCGAAGTATTGTTACTGCACATAAATGTTACCTCCTGAGAGAAATCGGGGCGTCCGCCCCGTACATTCCATGATATGTGGAAGCCCCCATTTGGTGCCAAAGCAATGGACAATTGACAAGGAAGGTGTCCGCTGTTTCGGACGATTGCAAGTTGCTCGTCTGAAAACACACCGCAAGGGTCGCCCCTACGGCATGATTTGGTGGTTCGCTGTCAATTCTCAAACAGCTGGTCCAGGGTCCCGAAGGTGTAGCCCAGGTCCTCCCATTTGGTCAGGAGCTCGTCGAGGATGGCGGCGTTGGTGGTGGAGGTG
>CAMEIU010000022.1 GCA_945918815.1 uncultured Clostridia bacterium | reverse complement strand
AGATGCCGATGAGCTGCCGGGGCAGCAGCTCCACGATCAGCAGCGCCACGAAGCCCACGGCGGCTTCAGCCAGAATCAGCCGGGTCAGAAGCCCCTTGGCCCGGTCCTTGCGTTCCGCGCCGATGTTGTAGCCCACAATGGGAATGCAGCCCGCAGCCATGCCCACGGCGATGGAGATGACGATCTGGAAGAACTTCATGACAATGCCCACCACGGCCATGGGGATCTGGGCGTATTCCGTCTGACCGAAGATCGGGTCCAGGGCGCCGTATTTCCGAATCATATTGTTGATGGCGGCCATGGCGGCCACCAGGGAGATCTGGGACAGGAAGCTGCAAATGCCAAGGGACAGGAACCGGCCAATCAGGCGGCAGGAGGGGCGGAAGCTGTGCTTTTCCAGCTTCACGGCCTTCATATGACACAGATACCAGATGGCCAGCACGGCGGTGAGAATCTGGCCCAACACCGTGGCCACGGCCGCGCCCATCATACCCCATTTGAACACGAAAATGAACACCGGGTCCAGGATGATGTTGACCACTGCGCCCGCCAGGGTGGAGACCATGGCGAATTTGGGGCTGCCGTCGGAGCGGATGATGGGATTCATGGCCTGGCCGAACATATAGAAGGGCACACCCAGGGTGATCCAGAAGAAATACTCCCGGGACTGCCGGAAGGTCTCTTCGTTGACCCGTCCGCCGAACATGGTCAGGATGGGGCTCTGGAAAATCAGATAGACGGCGGTGAGCAGGAGACTGCTCAGGACGCACAGGACCACGGCGTTGCCCACGCTGCGGTGGGCGTCCTCCTTCTGGTTGGCGCCCAGGCTGATGCTGACGAAGGCGCAGCAGCCGTCGCCGATCATGACCGCGATGGCCAGGGCCACCACCGTCAGGGGGAAGACCACGGTGTTGGCGGCGTTGCCGTAGGAGCCGAGATAGCTGGCGTTGGCGATGAAAATCTGGTCCACAATGTTGTAGAGGGCCGCCACCAGCAGGGAGATGATGCAGGGAACGGCGTACTTGCCCATCAGCTTTCCGATGGGCTCGGTTTCCAGAAAGCGGTTGGATTTTTCGTTGTTCATGGGAAATACCTCCAAAAAACGCGCAAAAAGCGCGCAAGACCAAAGTAACCGGGGCAAGACTTTGGTCTCACGCGTGCGGGATTTGGCTCTGTCAGAACCTCCAATCAGTCGAGGTAATTGCCGACAGGGCTTGCGTTATACTGTTTGATGACTTTGACGATCATGGAGCCGTCCGGCTGGACCGTTTCCTCCACGATCTTGTACTGGGTGCGGTTGCGCTCCAGATTTTTCTTGTATTGCTCCACTTCATCGTGAACCTGCTTTGCTGCAAAGGTGGGATCCAAATCCTCCTTGAGCATGAAATGAAGCGTCTGACAAATACAAGCAGCTTTGACCCGTTTCATTCCGTCACCTCCCTTGGCAGTCGGGCAAACGCCGGAAATCCAAAAAACAGCGCGGAGCAACGCTCCACGCTGTCGCTGTATTTATGATATCACAAACGAAAATTTGCTTCAAAGGTGATTTTGAACAAATTTTATGGGGTTTATCCCTTTACAAGTTCTTTGGTTCGTGCATAAGCGGCCTCCACGGCCTCCATGGCGGCGGCCCGGAAGCCCTGCTGCTCCAGGGCCCGGACTCCTGCGATGGTGGTGCCGCCGGGGCTGCACACGGCGTCCTTCAGCTGGCCGGGGTGCTGTCCGGTCTCCAGGGCCAGCCGGGCCGTGCCCAGCAGCATCTGGGCCGCGTAGGCCAAGGCCTTGGCCCTGGGCAGGCCGCAGGCCACGCCGCCGTCGGCCAGGGCCTCCAGAAACAGACAGGCGAAGGCCGGTCCGCAGCCGGACACGGCGCTGCCCGCGTCGATGAGGGCTTCCGGCAGCGGGTCCAGCATACCGGCGGCGGACAGGTTCCGGCAGAACCGGTCCAGAACCGTCTGTGGGACGTTTTCCGTGGCGTCGTAGAGGATCACGCCGCTGCCCACGGCCACCGGCGTGTTGGGCATGATGCGGATGACAGGATACGTCCCGCCGGCCATGGACCGGATGTCCGCCATGGTCAGACCGGCGGCCATGGTGACCAGAACGAAGAAATCCTGCCGGGCGGCCAATAGGGGCGCCAGGTCTCGCAGCAGACCGGCCATCATCTGGGGCTTGACGCCCAGGAAGATATAGCCGCAGGTCCCGGCGATCTCCTGATTGGAGGCGGCGGCGCAGCCCAGCTCCCGGGCCAGAGCCTCCGCCTTGGCGGCGGTGCGGTTGGAGAGCCAGACGGCGGCGGGGTCCACGGTCTTGACCGCCGCCCGGGCCAACGCGCCGCCCATGTTGCCGGTTCCGATAAATCCCAGGGTGTTGTTCATAGAGATCCTCCTTACCGCACTTGGCCGCAGCCGTGGATGACGTATTTGTAGGTGGTCAGCTCTTCCAGACCCATGGGGCCTCTGGCGTGGAGCTTCTGGGTGGAGATACCCATTTCACAGCCCAAGCCGAACTCCCCGCCGTCGGTAAACCGGGTGGAGCAGTTCACATAGACCGCCGCGCTGTCCACCGCCCGGGTGAACAGGTCCGCCGTTTCCTGGTTTTTGGTGACGATGGCCTCGCTGTGGCCGGTGGAGTGGCAGGCGATGTGGCCGACGGCCTGTTCCGCATGGTCCACCACGGCCACGGCCAGAATGTAGTCGAGGAATTCCGTGTCAAAGTCCCGGGGCCCGGCAGGGGTTCCAGCAATGATCCCGGCGGCGGTCTGGTCCAGCCGCAGTTCCACGGGCTGCTTCCCGGCGGCGGTCCGCTCCGTCACCAGACGCTGCCGCAGCCTGGGCAGAAACTCCGCCGCAATGTCCCGGTGGACCAGGCAGACCTCTTCTGCGTTGCAGACCGAGGGGCGGCTGGTCTTGGCGTTCTCGATGATGTCCAGGGCCATGGCCTGGTCCGCGTCCTTGTCCACATAGACATGGCAGATGCCGGTGCCGGTCTGGATACAGGGGACCTTGGCGTTTTCCGTGCAGGCCCGGATCAGGCCCGCGCCGCCTCTGGGAATCAAGAGGTCCACATAGCCCACGGCGGTCATCAACGCCTGGGCGCTGGCCCGGGAGGTGTCCTGAATCAGCTGCACAAGATGGGGATCCATCCCGGCGGCAGCCAGGCCTGCCTGCATGGCGGCCACAATGGCGTTGGCCGAGCGGAAGGCCTCCTTGCCGCCCCGCAGGACGCAGGCATTGCCGGATTTCAAGGCCAGCGCCGCCGCGTCGGAGGTGACGTTGGGGCGGCTCTCATAGATGATTGCCACCACGCCCATGGGGACGCCCACCTGGTCGATGACCAGGCCGTTGGGCCGCTCTACCCGGCGGCGTATCCGGCCCACCGGGTCCGGCAGAGCCGCCACCTGGCGGATTCCCTCCGCCATGGCCTGAATGCGTCCCTCGTTCAAAGCCAGCCGGTCCAGCATTACCGGGGAGATGTGCTCCCGGGCGGCCTCCAGGTCCCGGCGGTTCGCTTCCAGAACGGCTTGGGTCCCGGCCTCCAGGGCGGTGGCCATGGACAAAAGTGCGTTGTTTTTCTGTTCCGTATTGGCCTGGGCCAGACCGGGCGCGGCGGCCTTGGCCTGTTGCAGAATTTCCAGTGTGGTCATCCTTCAGACGCTCCTTCCCAAAAACCGGGTGCCGATGGGCTTTCCCTCCAATAGATTATAGAGCAGCTCCGGCTGCTGGCCGTTGGCGATGACCATGTCGATTCCGGCCTCCCGGGTGATCTGGGCGGCCCGGAGCTTGGTCGCCATGCCCCCGGAGCCCAGGGCGGAGCCGGAGCCGCCGGCCAGGGCGAGAATCTCCGGCGTGATGCGGTCCACCACGGGGATCAGGGTGGCGCCGGCGTCCTTGTGGGGATCGGCGGTGTAGAGCCCGTCGATGTCCGAGAGCAGGATCAGCAGATCGGCATGGACCAGACAGGCCACAATGGCGGACAGGCTGTCGTTTTCTCCGATGGTGGTTTCGATGCCGATCTCGTCCGTGGCCACGGCGTCATTTTCGTTGATGACCGGCAGAGCGCGGTAGGCCAGCAGCTGCTCCAGGGTGTCGTGGACGTGGCGGCTGCGGCGGGGATCCTTGACGTCCTCGGCGGTCAGCAGAATCTGCGCCACGGTGTGGCGGTACTCCGCGAACAGCTTGTCATAGGTGTACATCAGCTCGCACTGGCCCACGGCGGCGGCCGCCTGCTTGCCGGGCATGTCCGATGGGCGTCCCGGCAGCCCCAGCTTGCCGACGCCCATGCCTATGGCGCCGGAGGACACCAGAATCAGCTCGTTTCCGGCGTTTTTCAAATCACTGAGGACCTTACAGAGCAGCTCCACCCGGCGGATATTCAGCCGCCCGCCCGCATGGGCCAACGTGGAAGTGCCGACTTTTACAACAATTCGCATGGGATACTCCTTTCGAGGGGGATAGGGAACGATCAGGGACAGAACAGGAAATCGGGATTTATCTATGAGTTGACAATTGATAATTGACAATTGACAATGGAGGTATCCGCTTCGCGGATGATTGAAATGATTGCCCGCCAGAAAGAAATCCGTAGGGGCAGCCCCATGTGGCCGCCCGTTGGTGCAGGCTTTCGGGCGGCCACGCGGGGCCGCCCCTACGGTGTTGCTTGATCGTGCTTCTGTCAATTCTAATTCATCGCGAAGCGACACCATAATTGTCAATTGTCCATTGTCAATTGTCAATTCGCTCTACAAAGCCCAATTTATCCAACCAAATGTAAAAACCCACAGCTCAGCCCGGTCATGATGAAACCGGCGATGGCGACGCCCAGGGCGATGATGGGGACGGCCCGTTTCAGACGCATGTCCATCAAGGCCGCCACCAATGCGCCGGTCCAGGCGCCGGTGCCGGGCAGGGGAATGGCCACCAGAATACACAGGCCCAGTCCGGCGTATTGGCGGACCAGGGCGCTTTTTTTCACGGCCCTGCGCTCCAGCCGCTCGATCAGCCCGCGGACGCGCTGCTTGGACTTGAGCCAATTGAAAATCCTGCGGATGAAAATAATGATAAACGGAACCGGCACCAGATTGCCCACCGCCGCCGTAATCAGGGCCGCAAGGGGCGACAGGCCGTTCGCCACGCCGAAGGGTATGGCGGCGCGCAGCTCCAGAACCGGGACCATGGAGAGCAAAAAGGTCAGAAGGACGGAGCGGAAAGCGGACAAAGGAACGACGCCTCCTTGCGAAAATTTCAGATTGGGTCTATTCTACCGCATAGGCCGGAAGAAGACAAGCAGTTTCTGTGATCCCCGAAAAAAACCGGATAAAAATCGAGAGAAATCGGTAAAAATGTTTCGGATTTGTGAATAATCTACAAAAGGCAACTGGAAAGCTCCCTCTTTTTTTCGTTCCTGGACATTGACTTTTTTGTTCGGAACAGGTAGACTATTTCCATCTCACAGAGACGCTTTACTACCGTAGCGTCCCAAAGCCGGGAAAGGAGCAGGCAGTTATGACCACCGTTCGTATGTCCATGAATATGTGCGCCGATGCTTGCTATGCACCGGCTTGTCAGTCTGCCCGCAACGACATAATCCATGACGCTGCCTTTCTGGCAGTGTCTTTTTTGTCTGTAGACGTACTGGGTGTACGAATTATTCTGCCGGGCAGGCAAAACCGAGGGTCTTAGTTCCCGCTGCAATCGCGGTGGGGGTGCTATAAACCAACGGCTTTGCTTCACCAAGCAAGGCCGGTTTTTATACGTATTTTGAGCCGTGCCTCTGAGTGCGCTGCTGAAAATAAAAATCATCAATTTAAGAAAAAGAGGTAACGAAAATGAAAAAGTTTACCAAGCTCGCTTGCCTGCTTCTGGCTCTGGCCATGATGCTGGGCTGCCTGACCGCCTGCGGCTCCAAGGAGTCCGCTTCCTCTGCCACTGCCTATAAGCTGGGCGGCGTCGGCCCCCTGACCGGCGGCGCGGCCATCTACGGCAACGCGGCCAAGAACGGCGCGGAAATCGCTGTGGAAGAGATCAACGCCCTGGGCGGCGACGTGCAGTTTGAGCTGTCCTATCAGGACGACGCCCACGACGCCGAGAAGTCCGTCAATGCTTACAACACCCTGAAGGACTGGGGCATGCAGCTGTTCCTGGGCTCCGTCACTTCCACCCCCGGCGTTGCCACCTCTGCCGAGGCCAACGCTGACAACATGTTCTATCTGACTCCCTCCGCCTCCTCCACCGACGTCCTGGGCGGCGTGGCCAACCCCCTGACCGGCACCGTGGACATCGCCCGGAAGAGCAACGTGTTCCAGCTGTGCTTCATGGATCCCAACCAGGGCTCCGCTTCCGCCCAGTACATCGCCGACCAGAACCTGGGCTCCAAGATCGCCATCATCTATAAGAATGACGACGTCTACTCCACCGGCGTGTACAACAGCTTCATCTCCAAGGCCAACGAGCTGGGCCTGAACATTGTCTCCACCACCACCTTCACCACCGACAGCCAGACCGACTTCTCCGTGCAGATCTCCGACGCCCAGAGCAACGACGCCGACCTGGTCTTCCTGCCTATGTACTATGACGCAGCCGCTCTGATTCTGACCCAGGCCAACGCCGTGGGCTACAAGCCCACCTTCTTCGGCATCGACGGCATGGACGGCATCCTGGGCGTGGAGGGCTTCGACACCTCCCTGGCCGAGGGCGTCATCCTGCTGACCCCCTTCAATGCTGACTCTGAGGACGAGGCCACCAAGAACTTCGTCGCCAAGTATCAGGAGAAGTTCGGCGAAGTGCCCAACCAGTTCGCCGCCGACGGCTATGACTGCGTCTACGCCATCTATGAGGCTCTGAAGGCTTCCGACGCCAACCCCTCCATGAGCGCCTCCGAGCTGTGCGACATCCTGGTCGCCACCTTCACCGGCGGCAGCTTCTCCTTTAATGGCCTGACCGGCGACGGCATGACCTGGGACGACACCGGCGCCGTCTCCAAGAGCCCCAAGGGCATGGTCATCCAGAACGGCGTGTACGTCGGCCTGGACTAATCTCCGCGTCTATCTGATCATTCGAATCACGACTTGCGGGAGGGCTGCCTTTCCCGGCAGCCCTCCCGCGGCGTTCTATTTCCAACCGCAGCCTAAATGGATCGTGGATAGCAGATGAACGGCTTTGTTCGTCGGCTATCCAAGATCCATTTTGGAAGTTCCTTTGCGAAAACCACAGAAAGAGAAGAGGAGTGTGTTGTATGACCTTTCTGAACCACCTGATCAGCGGCATCAGTCTGGGCAGCGTGTACGCCATCATTGCCCTGGGCTATACCATGGTCTACGGCATTGCCAAAATGCTGAACTTCGCCCATGGCGACGTCATCATGGTTGGTGCGTATATCTGCTTCTTTGCCGTGGCCTCCTATGGCCTGAACCCGATCATCGGCATCCTGTTGGCCATGCTGGTCTGCACGGTTTTGGGCATGCTCATTGAGCGGCTGGCCTATAAGCCCCTGCGGCAGGCGCCGTCCCTGGCGGTTCTGATCACCGCCATCGGTATGAGCTATTTTCTGCAGAACAGCGCGCAGCTTTTGTGGAGCGCCAACAATAAAATGTTCCCCAGCTTCCTGAACTTTGGCGGCACCACCGGCATCAGCCTGTTCGACGGACAGCTGACCATCGCCTGGACCACCCTGGTGACCATTGCCGCCTGCGTGATCATCATGATCGGCCTGACCCTGTTCACCGGCAAGACCAAAATGGGCAAGGCCATGCGCGCCGTGTCCGAGGACAAGGGCGCGGCCCAGCTCATGGGCATCAATGTGAACACCACCATCTCCGTCACCTTCGCCATCGGCTCCGCCCTGGCTGCCATCGCCGGTGTGCTGCTGTGTTCCTCCTATCCCATCCTGGTCCCCACCACCGGCTCCATGCCCGGCATCAAGGCCTTCACCGCCGCCGTCTTCGGCGGCATCGGCTCCATCCCCGGCGCGCTGCTGGGCGGCGTCCTGCTGGGCGTCATCGAGATCTTCGCCAAGGCCTATATCTCCACGCAGCTGTCCGACGCCATCGTGTTCGCCGTTCTGATCATCGTTCTGCTGTTCAAGCCCACCGGCCTGCTGGGCAAGCAGATCCGCGAGAAAGTGTAAGGTGCGAAGATGAAAAAACTGCGTTTGAACAAAACCTCCCGCACGAACTTCCTGACCTACGGCATGGTCGTCGTCCTCTTCGTGGTCCTGCAGATCATGTCCGGCGGCGGCATGCTCTCCTCCACCATGAAGGGCCAGCTGGTTCCCATCTGCGCCTATGTGGTCATGGCCCTGTCCCTGAATTTGACCGTGGGCGTTCTGGGCGAGCTGTCCCTGGGCCACGCCGGCTTTATGAGCGTCGGCGCCTTTGCCGGCGCCGTGACCGCTGCCGCATTGCAGAACGCCATTCCCAGCGGCGGCCTGCGCCTGGCCGTGGCCATGATCATCGGCGCCCTCTTCGCCGCCGTGGCCGGCGTGCTTATCGGCATTCCGGTCCTGCGCCTGCGGGGCGACTATCTGGCCATCGTGACCCTGGCCTTCGGCGAGATCATCAAGTCCATCATCAATAACCTGTACATCGGCATGGACGCCGGCGGCCTCCACGCCAGCCTGATCAACAACACCATCGTCCTGGAAGAGGGCGGCCGCATGATCCTCTCCGGTCCCATGGGCATCCCCGGCATCACGAAGATCTCCACCTTCACCGCCGGATTTATCCTGATCATGCTCTCCCTGGTGATCATCTTCAACCTGGTCAACAGCCGCGCGGGCCGGGCCATCATGGCCCTGCGGGACAACCGCATCGCCGCCGAGAGTGTGGGCATCAATGTGACCCAGTATAAGATGATGGCCTTTGTCACCTCCGCCGCCCTGGCCGGCGCGGCAGGCACACTGTTCGCCATGGGCCAGAACACCATCATCGCCTCCAAGTTCGACTTCAACCAGTCCATCCTGATCCTGGTCTTCGTGGTCCTGGGCGGCCAGGGCCGCATGTGGGGCTCCATCATCGCCGCCGCCGCACTGACCATCCTGCCGGAGCTGCTCCGCGGCTTCGCGGATTACCGGATGCTGGTCTACGCCATCGTCCTGATCCTGGTCATGCTGGCCACCAATAACCCGACCCTGAGCGGCTTCTTCTCCAGACTGTTCGGCCGCTTCCGGAAGCCCCAGAAAGGAGATGCTGCACGATGAGCGCACCCAAGCGTGAACCCACCAAGCTGGTCCCGGTGCCCAGCACCAACAAGATCCCCGAGCGCGATATCGGGAGAAGCCCCGTCCTGGAGTGCCGCCATCTGGGCATCGACTTCGGCGGCCTGACCGCCGTCAAGGATTTCGACATGGCCATCGGCCGCACGGAGATCGCCGGCCTCATCGGCCCCAACGGCGCGGGCAAGACCACGGTGTTCAACCTTTTGACCAAGGTCTATCAGCCCACCCGCGGCACAATCCTGCTGGACGGTGTGGATACCCACAACATGAACACCGCCCAGGTCAACATGGCCGGTATTGCCCGTACGTTCCAGAACATCCGACTGTTTGACAACCTGTCCGTGGAGGACAACGTCAAGCTGGGCCTGCACAATTACATTGATTACGGCATGTGGTCCGGCATTTTCCGCCTGCCGTCCTACTGGAAGGCCGAAAAAGCCGCCCACAACCAGGCCATGGAGCTGCTGTCCATCTTCCACATGGAGGATATGGCAAACGCCAAGGCTGGTTCCCTGCCCTACGGCGCCCAGCGGCGGCTGGAAATTCTCCGTGCCCTGGCCACGGGACCCAAGCTCCTGCTGCTGGACGAGCCGGCCGCCGGCATGAACCCCTCCGAGACGGCGGAGCTTATGGAGAACATCGTCAAGATCCGCGACCAGTTCCAGATCGCGGTCCTGCTGATCGAGCACGATATGAGCCTGGTCATGGGCATCTGCGAGGGCATCTGCGTGCTGGATTTCGGTCAGATCATCGCCAAGGGCACCCCGGAAGAGATTCAGAACGACCCTGCGGTCATCAAGGCCTATCTGGGCGGAAGAAAGGAGTGACGCACCCATGTCTTTGCTGAATGTGGAGCACATCAACGTATATTACGGCGCCATCCACGCCGTCAAGGATGTCTCCTTCCATGTGGAGGAAGGGGAGATCGTCACTCTGATCGGCGCCAACGGCGCGGGCAAGACCACCACCTTGCAGACCATTTCCGGCCTGCTCCATGCCCGCACTGGCTCCATCACCTTCCAGGGGGAGAGCATCACCGGCGTTCCGGCCCACAAGCTGGTCAGCCGCGGCCTGGCCCAGGTGCCGGAGGGCCGCCGGGTTTTCCTGCAGATGAGCGTCCAGGAGAATCTGGAAATGGGCGCCTTCACCCGTTCCGGCAGCGAGGTGGACCAGAGCATCGCCGAGGTCTACGAGCGGTTCCCCCGCCTTTTGGAGCGGAAAAACCAGATTGCCGGCACCCTGTCCGGCGGCGAGCAGCAGATGCTGGCCATGGGCCGCGCCCTGATGTCCAAGCCCAAGCTGCTGATGATGGACGAGCCATCCATGGGCCTGGCCCCCATCCTGGTGGAGCAGATTTTTGAAATCATCAAGGAGCTGCACAAGGCCGGCACCACCATCCTTCTGGTGGAGCAGAACGCCGAAATGGCCCTGAAAATCGCCGACCGCGCCTACGTCCTGGAATCCGGCGCCGTATCCCTCTCCGGCACCGGCAAAGAACTTGCCGAATCCGACGCCATCAAGAAAGCGTATCTGGGCGGATAACAGATCAGGCAAGAAGTAAGAGTGAATAGTGAATAGGTAAGGTGTCCCCTTCGGGGACGAATCAAATCATCCGCCGAAGGCGGATACCTTACTTCTTCACTATTCACTCTTACTTTTTCCTTGGCATATGCCCCGCTTGCGGGGCATATGCTATGCCGGAGGGGATTGTTTTGCATTGGACGGAACTTGCGTTGAAAAAAGCCGGCTGTGGGAGCCGGGAGGAATTTCAGAGAAAGAATGGGTTGAATCTGTCGGGCCGGTGGGATCTGCCCACCTGCCGGGCTCTGTGGCCCTGGCTGCCGGGATATGTGCTGCACCGGATGGAGCCGGGGCAGACTCTGTATCAGGTGGCCCAGCGGTATGGCTCCTCGGTACAGCAGATTCTGGCGGCCAACTGCGGCCTGAAGGACCGGCCGCTGCTGCCTGGGCAGGCGGTCCAGGTGCCCCTGGACTGTATGGTTGTGCCCTGGGACGCGCCCTTCGGGTCCCAGATGCAGGAGATTTTTCTGGAGGGCCTCCAGGCCCGGTGCCCTTATCTGGAGGCGAAAGCCTTGACGAAAACTGCCGGGGGCAGGACGGTGTGGGCCCTGCGCCTGGGGACCGGACCCAGGCGGGTCCTGCTGACGGCAGGGCACCACGCCAACGAATACATTACCAGTGTGCTGCTCTGGCGGCTGTTGGAGGACTATTGCCGTAGCATCCGGGAGGACGTCGGCCTGTTCGGCTTTTCCGGCCGGATGCTGTTCCGACGGACCAGCCTGTATCTGGTGCCCCTGGTCAATCCCGACGGCGTGGACCTGGCCACCGGGGAGATAGAACCGGACAGCCGGGAATACACGGCGGCCCAGGATTTGGCGGCCACCCAGCCCCAGGTCCCGTTCCCCTCCGGCTGGAAGGCCAATCTCCAGGGGGTGGACCTGAATCTGAACTATCCCGCCCAGTGGGAGCGGGTCAAGGCCCGGAAGCCGCGGCGGCCCGGCCCCCGGGACTATCCCGGCCCGTCGCCCCTGAGCCAGCCGGAGACCATGGCCCTGGCGGATTATGTCCGCCGCATCCATCCCGACCTCCTGGCGGCTTGGCACACCCAGGGCGGGGAGATCTACGCCGCCGACGGCCAGGGCCGGATTCCCGATGAAAACCTGGCCCGAAAGCTGGCCTCCGCCTCGGGCTATCAGCTTTGCTCCGTGCCGCCGGAAAGCGAAGGCGGCGGCCTCCGGGATTGGTTTTTGCAGGAGACCGGAAAGCCCGCCTTCACCATCGAAGCCGGAAGGGGAGAGAACCCCCTGCCCATGGAGGACCTCCGGCAGCTCTATGAAGAAAACCTGCCCATCTTCGCCCTGCTGCTGGCGGGATAAGGAAGCAAACCGTACCTGCCGGCAGATCAATTGGGATTTGTCTGGCTAATTGACAATTGACAATGGACAATTGACAATTATGGTGTCGCTTCGCGACAAATTAGAATTGGCAGAAGCACGATCAACCAGCACCGTAGGGGCGGCCCCATGCGGCCGCCCCTACGGATTTCTTCCTGGTGGGCAATCATTGCAATCATCCGCGAAGCGGATACCTCCATTGTCAATTATCAATTGTCAATTGTCAATTCATATACAAATCCCAATTTCTCCAAACCATACACAAAGCCCGCAGCCGGATGACTGCGGGCTTTGCGTGAAAGAAAAGAGAGGGAGAAAATTTGGAGTGTGGTGTTGCTTACGATGCTATCATACTATGAACACGGGCGGAAGTTGTGAACGAACCACGAAAAGTTTGTGAATAAAAAGTGAATATTTTGCGATGAAAACGTCGCTTTTCACAGATGATGCCGGAGATTACCGCACATTCTGCACAAATGCCGGAGATCGCTCTCCCATGCCGGGAGATTTTACAAAATATTCACGCAAATCCCGCGCCGTGGGGTATAATGACAGTTATAAGAATGAAAGAATGTTCGGGAGGGCTGAAAATGGCGAAATCCGTGTTGATTGTGGAAGACGATCAGAACATTGCCGATCTGCTTCGTCTGTACTTAGAGAAAGAGGGCTATGTGACGGCCATCGCGCCGGACGGCGGCGCGGGCGTGGAGATGTTCCGCAAGCTGCAGCCGGATCTGGTGCTGCTGGACGTGATGCTGCCGGTCACTGACGGCTGGGGCGTTCTGAGAAGCATCCGGCAGGAATCCAAAACGCCGGTCATCATGCTGACGGCCAAGGGCGAAACCACCGATAAGGTCTCCGGCCTGAAAATGGGCGCCGATGACTATATCACCAAGCCCTTTGAAATGAAGGAGGTCCTGGCCCGCATCGAGGCGGTCCTGCGCCGCAGCGGCGGCCAGGAGAACGAACCTGCCTCCAAGCGTCTGGTCTTCGACAAGCTGATCATCGATCTGGACGCCTTTGAATTGATTGTGGACGGCAAAAAGGTGGATACGCCGCCCAAGGAAATGGAGCTTCTGTACCACCTGGCCTCGTCGCCCAACCGGGTATATACCCGAAACCAGCTGCTGGACGAGGTCTGGGGCTTCGACTATTTCGGCGACAGCCGTACCGTGGACGTGCATATCAAGCGTCTGCGGGAAAAGCTGGAGGGCGTGTCTCCCCAGTGGTCTTTGAAGACCGTCTGGGGCGTGGGCTACAAGTTCGAGGTGCTGTAGACCATGAAGACCACCTTCAGCCGCCTGTTTACGCTGTTTGCGGCGCTGATTCTCCTGTGCCTGCTGCTGCTGGGCATCACCTTCCGCGCGCTGCTCAGCGATTATCTGGAGGAAGAAAAGCAGGAGACCATTTACAACAATGCCCAAACCCTGGTGAATCTGGCCTCAGCCTATGACGCCACCGGCGAATTGGGCGACCGGTGGGGCGATTTCCGCATCAGCCTGACCACCGCCGCCCAGGTGGCGGGAACCGACAATCTGGTCTGTGGCCTGGATGGCCGCGTGCTGGTCTGCTCCTGCCGGGAGGTGGGCTGCGTCCATTCGGGCAAGACCGTGGACCAGGAAACGGTGGACCGGATTCTGTCCCAGGGAGAGGACTTCTCCGTGGGAACGGTCTCCGGCATCTATGACAGCGACCATTTCGCCGAGGGAATGCCCATCATCTCCCGGCTCAGCGGGGAGCCCATCGGCGTTCTGATCGTGGTGGCTCCGGCGGAGCAGATCAAGGGCGTTCTGGTGCAGGCCACCACCCTGTTCTTCTACGTGTCGATTTTTGTGCTGGCCGTGGCCATGGTCGCCACGTTCCTGCTCAGCCGCAGTCAGGCCAAGTCCATTCAGGCTGTGGCCAAGGCGGCCATCCGCTTCGGCCATGGCGAGCTGGACGTCCGGGTCGCCACCGGCGGCCACAACACCGTGGAAATGGACGATCTGGCCGTGGCCTTCAACTCCATGGCGGAGAGCCTGGCCCAGTCGGAGAAGCAGCGGCAGGAATTTGTCGCCAATGTGAGCCACGAGCTGAAGACGCCCATGACCACCATTTCCGGCTTCATGGACGGGATGCTGGACGGCACCATTCCGCCGGAGCAGCACCGCCATTATATGCAGGTGATCTCCGACGAGGTGCGCCGCCTGTCCCGGCTGGTGCGCAGCATGCTGGAGATCTCCCGGCTCCAGGCCCAGGGCATCAGCGAGGAAAAGAAGCGGCGCTTCGACCTGTGCGAGACCATCGGCCAGGTGCTGATTTCCTTCGAGCAGCGGGTCAACCGCAAGCATATCATCATGGATGTGCAGCTGCCGGACCGCAGCGTCTGGACCAAGGCGGACCCGGACTCCATCACCCAGGTCATCTACAATCTGACCGACAACGCCATCAAGTTCTGCAACGAGGGCGGCATGCTCAGCATCCGCCTGGAGGTGGACGGCAGCAAGGCCAGAGTTACGGTACAGAATACCGGTCCTACGGTGCCGCCGGACGAACTGCCCCTGCTGTTCGACCGGTTCCACAAGGCCGACAAGAGCCGCTCCGCCGACCGGGAGGGCGTGGGCCTGGGACTGTATATTGTCAAAACCATTCTGGACAGCCACGGCGAGGATATCAAGGCCACCAGTGAGGACGGCGTAACCACCTTCACCTTTACCTTGCCCGTGGTGCGTTGAACGATTTGATCAGGAAGCGAGGTGTGTTTCATGCGTGATCAAGACTCCTGGAATTCCCAGGAAAACGGCGTAGAGCCGGATTACAGCGGCTACTACGCCGCGGAAAAGCGAAAAAAGAAGCATACGGGCCTGCTGGTCGTTCTGACGCTGCTGGCGCTGCTGACCGGCGCGGCCTCCTGGGCGGTAAACGTGCTGGGCGTCCAGGTGGACGTGGGCCAGGGCGGCCTGGTGGTTGCCATCGGCAGGACGGTGCAGGATACGGAAGCGGAACCGCCGGTCCAGGAAGCGGCGGAAAATACGTCCATGATGGAGACGGAGCCGCCTGCGGTCCAGACGCCGGAGGAAACGCTTGATCCGGTCCAGCCCACGGAGACCGGCCCGGATCTGAATACCCAGCCGTCCCCCGCCAGCGTGGAGAACCGGCCCTCGGACGCGGAAAACGCCCTGAGCCTGCAGGAGATCTATGAAAAGGTCATTCCCAGCGTGGCGTCCATTTCCTGCGTGCTGCCCAACGGCACGGCCAGCGGCACCGGTATCGTCATGAGCGCAGACGGCTATATCATCACCAATTACCATGTCATTGAGGACGCCCAGTTCATCAATGTGCTGTTGGAGGACGACGTGTCCTATCAGGCCGCCCTGGTCGGCGGCGACGAGACCTCCGATCTGGCAGTGCTGAAGGTGGAGGCTACGGACCTGACGGCGGCGGAGTTCGGCGATTCCGACGCCCTGCGGGTGGGCGACATGGTGGTCGCCATCGGCGATCCTCTGGGGGCGGAGCTGCGGGGCACCATGACCGACGGCATCGTGTCTGCCATCAACCGGGACCTGAGCCTCAACGGGCGGCAGATGACGTTGATTCAGACCAACGCGGCGTTGAATTCCGGCAACTCCGGCGGCCCGCTGATCAACTGCTACGGGCAGGTCATCGGCATCAACACCATGAAAATGAGCAGCTATTCCAGCACCTCCGCCACGGTGGAGGGCCTGGGCTTCGCCATTCCCATCAATGCCGCCGAGCCCATTTTGGAAGAACTGATTGAGCAGGGCTATGTGTCCGGCCGCCCGGCCATCGGCATCACGGGTCAGACATTGGACCTGCGGGCCCAGTTCTTCTACCGGATGCCCAGCGGCGTGGTCATCACCAGCATCGACGAGACCTCCGACGCCTATGCCAAGGGCCTGGCGGCCGACGACATCATTGTCGGCTTCAACCAGACGGAGATCTCCTCTCTGGAGGATCTGGTCCGGGCCAAAGGCGACTGCCTGGCCGGCGACACCGTGTCTCTGACCATCTACCGAGGCGGAAAATACTACAAGGTAGACGTGGTCCTCATGGACCAGGTCAGTCCGGATATCTACTGAGTTATCACAAAAAAGCCGCAGCGGGACGGAGCCCACTGCGGCTTTTCCTATGAAATTTGGATTTGACGATGAACGACGCGCCATTTCAGTACGTCGAGCCCTGCAAATCCCAATTTTCACTCGCTGCGCGTGTAATTCCTCCATAAAAATAATGGTTGCAAAGCCAAAGGAAAACGTATATACTAAGATAGTTGAAAATTTGAACTATTTCCTTTTTGGAGGTTTCCTATGTCAAATATCAGAATCATCACCGATTCCGCCAGCGATCTTTCCGTGGCGGAGGAGATTGCCTATGGCATTCGCATGATACCGTTCCCGGTGATCTTGGGCGGAAAGTCCTATCTGAGCCGCGTGGATTTTGATAACGAGGGCTTCTATGACCTCATGGCCCGGTATCCCGATGAGCTGCCCGCCACGGCCCAGATCACGCCTTTTGAATTCCAGCAGATCATGCAGGAGGAAGTGGACGCGGGCAACGACGCGCTGCTGTTTATCCTGATCAACTCCGAGGGCTCGGCCACCTACTCCAACGCGGTCTTGGCCAAGGACGCGTTCTTTGAGGAACACCCGGAATACCGGGGCAAGGTTCGCATCGAGGCAGTGGATTCCCGGGGCTATTCGGCGCTCTACGGCTATCCCGTGGTGGAGGCGGCCAAAATGGTCCGTTCCGGCGCGGAATTTGAAGACGTGGTGGCCTATGTCCGAAATTCCATTGAGAAGCGGAGAATCTATTTCGGCATCTATTCTCTGAAATACGCGGGCAAGTCCGGCCGGATTCCCACCGCCGCCGCCTTCCTGGGGGACAAGCTGGGTCTGAAGCCGGTCATGAAGATCTTCGACCATGAAATCACCACCGCCGCCAAGGCACGGGGTGAGAGCAAGCTGATTCCCATGGTGGCGGACCTGACCCTGCGGGATATGGCGCCCGGCACGCCCTATCAGATCATCTACGGCTGTGAGCCGGAGGACCGGGACAAGATGGAGAACCTAATGACGGAACGTCTGGACTACGGCCCCACGGGCTTCTACCAGATCGGCGCCGTCATCGCCGCCAACGCCGGCCCCCGAGTGGCAGGCGTGTGCTTCGATATTTTATAAAACGCAGTTCAGACAGCCGCATAATTTGGGATTTGACGATGGGATGTATCGCCCATGTAGGGCACGGGAAGGTGAATTGCCCGAAGGGCAAGAGAGGCCGGTCTGGACCG
>CAMEIU010000021.1 GCA_945918815.1 uncultured Clostridia bacterium | reverse complement strand
GGACCTCACCGCCGACCTGCACTCCATGGGCCAGTACATTCAGGACGGCGAGCGGATGCTCCAGGAGACCGTGGTGTTCTTCGACAACGCCCGCACCTCCCTGGTGGTGCCCAGCGACGAAGAGAACCTGGACGGCCTGAACTACCTGGCGGGCCGCGAGCTGAGCTACGTCAACACCAAGGCCATGGAGGCTACCCGTGCCGCCCACATCGACGGCGGCGTACCGGTTTCCGTGCTGCATCTGGATCGCATCTGTGAGGAAGAGGTGGGCCGCCTGATCTACTTCTTCGAGTTCGCCTGCGGCGTCTCCGGCTACATGTCCGGCGTCAACCCCTTCAACCAGCCCGGCGTGGAGGCCTACAAGAAGAACATGTTCCACCTGCTGGGCAAGCCAGGTTATTGATCTTGCGCTAAGATAAAGATGCACCCTCGTGCCCCATGCGGGCGGCTAATAGCCGCCTCTACAGTGGAGGTACGAGGGTGCATTTTTATGGTTCCGGCGTTTCTTCCAGATAGAAGTCCACCCGGCCGGTGCTGTAGGTTCTTCCGCCGGATGGGTTCTGGGCGTAGGGGTAGGCCGGGAGAATTCTGTGGGTATACGCAAAGAGGGAGGGCGTATTGATCTCCCAGGGGTTTGGCTGCATTTTAAACAGGACATAGCCACGCTGCGCCCGGCTGCCGAAGGGGAAGGTCACCACGCCTTGAATCTCGTTTTGCGTCGTCATGACGCCAAGCATGGGGTCCATTTCCCGGCGGCTGGAATAGGTCAGATCGGAAATGGGCGCGGTCCAGGTTTTGCCGTCCCGCTCCCACAAAAGGCCGCCGCCCACCAAATCGCCCTGTCCGTAGGGCGTCACATGGACGTACACCGTGTCGCCCCACCAGGAGCAGGGATGCTCCCATTGGAAGCAATACAGGGTATAAACCCACCGGTCCTCCGTCTGGAAGTGGAAGGCCGTGACCTGGGGGCCGCCGTCCAGGCTGCCGTTTTCAAAGGAAGCGGTCACTTGAGCGGAGACCGCCTGTTCCAACAAGGATAAATACGTCTGGGGCAGATCTACCAGCAGGGCTGCGTCCTCCCCCACCAGCATCTCCAGGGCGGACGCGTCGCTTTGGGAAGCCTCCACAGCTTCCGGCGGCCGGTGGCTGAACCAGAGCAGCGTGCCAAAGGTCAGGATCAAAACCAATCCGCCCGCCACGCCTAAGACCGCACCGCCGCTCCAGCGGACCGGGGCAGCTTGCATGGTGTAGCCCACCTGATCCAGGTCCCGTCCCACCCGGGAGAGCAGCCAGAGGGACAGGATTTGCAGCCCGATCAAGGCAACGGTCAGTGGCAGCCAGTCGATCTGCCAGACCACGCACACGGCCATGACCAGAAGGCACAGGGTCGCCCACAGCAGTGGATCATGGGGCGGCTTTTTTTGATTCTTGGCATAGACCGTCCGCAATGCCTGCCGGAACAGCAGCAATTGCGCCAGCTGCGCCGCCAGATTGGATGCCGCGGGCCACGGGTCCGGAACTGTGCCCCACAGCGGCGGGGCCAAGAGAATCAGCCATGCCGCGCTCCAAGCTGCCCGCAGTACGGACAGGACATGGGCCGCCCGGAACCAGCGGTTCTCCCGCCGCAGGGTCCGAAAGCCCAGATATTGCAGCAGCAGGCCCAGGAACGGCAGAACATACCGGAGGTTCCACAGGTTCAGGGTAAACGCCGTCAATGCCATGCCCCAGAGAATCTGCATGACGGGCTTCCGCCAGGGAGTCACGGCTTTCGAGTCCAGTCCCTCCGGCGGCAGTTGGTCCAAGCTGTCCAGGAGGAAACGGTCAAATTGATTGGACTCCATCACAGCACACCTCCCAGCAGCCTTTGCAGCTTTTTCCGCAAGCGGTACAGCTTGCCCTCCACCGCCCGCTCCGAAAGACCCAGCTCCGCGGCGATCTGGGCAGTGGATTGCAGATAGTAATATTTCCGCAGAAACAGCCGCCTCTGTTCCTGCGGCAGGGACCGGAGGGCCGCTTGCAGCCGTGCCTCCCGTTCCTTGCGAAGGACCGCTTCCTCTGCGGAAGGGGCCTGGAGTTCCACCGCATCCAGCGGGACCTCCTGCCGCTGCCGTCGCAGGCGGCTGACGGCGGCGTTGCGGGAAATGGCCGTCAGCCAAGCGGAAAAGCTGCCGCGGTTTGGGTCAAAGGACCCGATCTTCTGCCAAGCCTGCAGCTCCACGTCGCTGCGGCACTCCTCCCGGTCCCGGGCGTCCGGCAGAATGCCGCCGATGACATAGTCGATCAGGCCGCCGTACCGCTGCCGCAGAAGCGTCATCCCGGCTTCCTCTCCCTGCAGGAGCCGCCGGACAATCTCCGATTCCATTCCTTCACCGCCTTCCTATCTGATATTACGCAAATCCCCGGAAAATCCCACGAAAAATGCAGGGCCGGATTTGACCTGCCCTGCATGTCGCGGCGTCATCCTTGCGGATAGGCTTCCCGGGTGATCATCCGTTCCCGGAAGCCGTCTCAATTCCCAGAGTCTTGCACTTGTCCATGGCCAGATCGTGGCCCTGACGGGCGGCCTTCTGATACCATTGCTTCGCCTGCTCCGGGTCCGGCTCCGTGCCGATTCCGGTTTCGTAGAATTCGCCCAGGTTGTATTGGGCGTCCCAGTCGCCGTGTTCGGCGGCCCGTTTGGTCCAGCAGAAGGCCTGCTCCAGATTTTTTTCGACGCCAAGGCCCTCCAAGTAAAAATATCCCACCTGGCACTCCGCCAGGGGATAGCCCTGCTGCGCCAGCTCCAGATGGCCTTCGAAGCAGGGCTTGTAGTCTTCTTTCAGAAAATAGTTGTCGATCAGCTCGTTGCAGCGGTCCAACGCGGGACAGGGTTTGTAGTAGCCCATAGGATCACTCCTTTTCGTAAACAAAAGCGCTCTGTAGAGCACGGCCACCGGACGTACCGCTGGTTGACAGCTGCATTCCGCAGTTCGCTGCCGGACAGGCGGCTGATGGCCGCCCCTACAGCGGGGCCCGGTGCTTTCTGAACTTTGATTCGCATTTCCAATAGTAGAGGAAGCCCACCAGGTCGGCCAGGAACCAGCCGATGGGGACGGAGGCCCAGATACCCACCACGCCGATGACCGGAATTGCGGAAAGCGTATAGGCCAGCAGCACCCGGGTACCCAGGGGGATCACCGTCAGAACCACGGACATGCGCGGCTTCTTGACCGCACGGTAGTAGCCGTAGCACAAAAACAGGAAGCCAATGAGGCAGTAGAACGTCCCCTCAATGCGCAGATACCGGACGCCGATGTCCAGAATCTCCGTCTCCCCTGCCTGGATAAAGATGCCCAGCAGAGGCCTGGCAAAGAGGAACACCGCCGCCGATATGATCACGCAGAAGCAGAATACCGTCCTGACCGCGCTTCGGATACCCGTTTTGATGCGTTTGGTTTCCCCCGCCCCGTAGTTCTGGGCGATAAAGGTGGAAAAAGCGTTGCCGAAATCCTGGACCGGCATATAGGCGAAGGAATCGATCTTCACCGCCGCCGCGAAGGCCGCCATGACCGCCGGGCCGAAGTAGTTGACCCGGCCCTGAACCATTAAAATACCGAAATTCATCACCGACTGCTGCACACAGGTCAGGGACGACAGCTGCAAAATCTCTCCCATGGCCCGCCGGTCCCAGACCATGTGCTGCCGGGACACCCGGGCCGCCGGACAGCGGAGCAGCGTATAGAGGCCCAGTCCCAGGCCGGACAGGTACTGGGCCAGGACCGTGGCCCCGGCGGCGCCCGCCACGCCCCAGCGGAACACCAGCACGAACAGCAGATCCAACCCCACATTCAAAAGGGCCGACACGCCCAGGAACACCAGCGGCGCCGCGGAGTTTCCCAGGGCCCGCAGGAGACAGGCGAAAAAGTTGTAGAGGAACGTGGCGGCAATGCCCCAGAAAATGACCCACAGATAGGTCCGCATCAGGTCATAGCACTGCTGCGGCACCTGCAAAAGAATCAGGATGGGGTCCATGAGCAGGAACACCAGCACGTTCAGCGCAACGGTCACACCGGCGATCATGCAGAAGGAGAGAAACACGCTCTGCTTCAGCCGCTCCGGCTCCCGCCGTCCAAAATAAATGGAGAACACCACACCGCTGCCCATGCACAGGCCCAGCAGGATGGAGGTCAGGAAGGTCATCAGCGTATAGGAGGCTCCCACCGCCGCCAACGCGTCGCTGCCCAGGTATTTGCCTACGATGAGGGTATCCACAATGTTATAGAGCTGCTGGAGCAGGTTGCCCGCCATAAAGGGCCAGGCGAATTTCAGCAGGGACGCCGTGATATTTCCACGGGTCAGGTCTTGACTCATGCCCATGTTACGGTTCTCTCTTTCTCAGTTCAAAGACCTCCGCCAGGAAGGCCGTCAGGCAGGCGCGGTAGGGCCTGGCCACGGCGTCCACAGAATTGCGAATTTCCTTTTGCTCCGGGTCCACAAAGTAGAGGCCCGTGGCCGGGTCCACAGAGATGCTGTCCAGAGGCCAGCCCGGATGCCGCCTGGGATGGACCGCGTCCACCAGAAAGAATGTTCCATCCTTCCGTTCATCCAGGAAAGTCCGGACCGTCCCCCCATGGTATGCCGCGTAGCCGTCCACATAACGGCTGGGGCAGCGGCCGCCCAGGGTGTGGACCAGGGTGGCGTAGTAGGCGATCATTTCCTCGTCGGCCAGAGGGTACCCCTTGGGAGAACGGATATGCAGGCCCGGCTGCCTGGGATCGTCCATGGGCAGCTCCTGCAGATAGAGGCCCGAGTCCTCGCACAGCACATGGTCAAAAAAATGCCCATAGTATCGGGCCTTGATTTCGGCGTTCTCTACCGGCGTCCGGCCGCTCTCCTCCGGCGCGCCCAAAAGCCGCAGGTCCTGCAAAGTCACAAACTCCACCTCGTAGTCCGCCAGCAATGCCGCAAACCGCCTTGCCTTGGACGGATTGGTGGTGCCAAGCAAAATCTTCATAGGGTTCTCTCTTTCTCTCGGAATGTTTCCATTATAGCACGTCCGCGCTCTCCCGCGCAATGTCCGGCAGCTCCAGCAGCCAAAGATTCTCCAAATCCGCATAGGCGCAGGACGAGTTGAAGTGCATGTATTTCATCTTCGTACCTCCCTGTTCAGATTTTTCATGATTTGATTGAGAAATTGGGATTTCGCAATGTGTTGTACAGCCAATGTAGGGCGCGGTCACTGGACGCACCATTTGGCAGTTGGTTCCAGGACGCAGCTGCCTGCCAGCGGCACGTCCAGTGGCCGTGCCCTGCAGAATTTCCCACGGGTCCAGTATACGGCCCGGCCCCACGGGAAAGCAAGCCTTGTTTCCGTGGCGTTCCTGTGGTATAAGTTGGTTAAGAGATCAAAACGCCGTCACGGTTGGCAGAAACACCAGCCATGACGGCGTTTTTTACATAAGGCCCGTGTCCCTTGCGGGCGGCCACCTGCCGCCGCCCCTACAACGGGGCACGAGGGTGCGTCAAAAATAATTTATCAATTGCTAAGCTCCAGGCCCAGTTCTTCCGGTTGGAATCTGGGGCAGACGTTTTCAGAGGAAGTGATAACCGAGGCGGCCAGGAAGGTGCCGATTTCTACGGCTTCCGGCAGGGACTTGCCGTAGGTCAGGCCGATGGTCACGCCGGCGCAGAAGGAATCGCCCGCGCCGGTGGTGTCCTTCACCTGGACGTTTCTCGCGGGGCAGATTCCCTTCTCCCCGTCGAGGCTGGCATAGACCGAGCCCTCGGCGCCCATGGTCACCACCATAGACGGAATCTTGGCCCGGATCACCCGCTCGCTGAGGATGTCCCGCAGTTCCTCCGGCGTCTTTTCGCTGTAGTCGTCCAGGAACAGGAGGCCCGCCTCCTGCTGGTTGCAGATGAAGCAGTCGAAGCTTTGCAGGAAGTCCCGCCGTTCCGCTGCGATGCTCATATTGGACACCAGGGCGTACAGCTTGGTGTGATATTTCTCCGCCAGCTCCAGGACCTTCTTCACAATGTCCTTGTGCAGGTCCAGCTCCAGCACCACAGAATCCGCGGAGGCAAAGATCTCCTCCCCCTTCTGCTCCAGGAGGCCCACCAGGGGATAGAGATTGGGACGCTTGGAAATGGATCCGGCCACGTCGCCGTGATGATCAAACACCGCCAGCCAGGTCCCCATGCCGTCAGGCATGGCCAGCACATAGTCCACGTTGACCTTATGCTTTCTCAGCTTTTCCAGCACCGCCGCGCCCAGGGGCGTATCGTCCACGATGCCCACATAGGTGGGCCGCAGCTCCACATTGGCGATGTCCTCCACCACGTTCCGGGCCACGCCGCCGTGGATGTACTCCACCCGGCCCGCGTTTCGGCCGTTGGGAATATAGTTTTTTTCCGGGAAGCCCTTGATATCCATAAACGCCGCGCCGATGACCACGATGCCCATAAAAAATCCTCCCATATGTTGATGGGAGGATTATAGCACATTGGGGCAAATTATGCCAGATATTCATAAAAAAGCGAAAAAACGGAACCTGCGGGCGGCTAATAGCCGCCCCTACTTTCCTTTTAAAAAGTCCCGGACCTTGGTTTCGCTGCCATCGCGCATCCGCTCGAAGACGTTCCAGTGCTTCAGCATGATCAGAAGCCCCGTGACAGCGCAGACCAACGCTTCGAGAATACTTCTGGACCGAACGCCCACCATGACCGGAAACAGCGCCGAAGCGGACATGGGCCCCACCACGCCGTAATTGACGATCAGCATCAAAATAACCGCATTGATCAGCAAAATCAGGAAAAACCAGGGATCAAAGGCCAGAATCATCCCGCCAAAGGCTGCGACGCCCTTGCCGCCCCGAAATTTCATATAGAAAGGAAAGGCATGTCCCACCACAGCTGCCGCACCCGCCAAAAGAATGGCCATCTCCCACTCCGGCAGCAGAAACGATGCCACCTTGCAGGCCAGGTACGCCTTGCCCACATCAAACACCATCACCAGCACGCCGTACTGCTTGCCCAAGACAAGCGTGGTGTTGGTCGCGCCCAGATTGCCGGTGCCCTCCGTACGAAGATTGACGTCTTTGACCCGGGCCAGTAGCGCGGCCGGACTGAGGGAGCCCAATAAATACCCATTCAACAAACAAAACAGCACTCTTAACACCATTCGACTTCTCATTTCAAGCTCCTTATGTATTTTCATTTAAATCATTATAGCACAAGATAGCCATTTCCGAAACCCTTATTTTTCTAAAAAGAGAAAACACATGCTTCACTTCCAGCCCGCATCTATTGTGATACAAACCGAAAAAAGGCAGGGGCAAAATCTGCCCCTGTCCAAAATTATCCCGCCGCATCCAGCATATTCTCGATAAATATCCCATACCCTCTCGTCGGGTCATTCACCAGAACGTGCGTCACCGCTCCCACCAGCTTTCCGTTCTGCAAAATAGGCGACCCCGACATGCCCTGGACGATTCCGCCGGTGGCGTTCAGCAAGCGCGGATCGGTGATTTGCAGCAGCATGTTGCGGCCCGTGTCGGAGGCCTGGGGATAGATCCGGAGAATCTCCACCGTGTACTGCTCCACTTCTTTGCCGGAGACGTTGGCGAAAATCACCGCTTCTCCCGGTTCCACCTCTCCGGCTTTGGCCACGGGGATGGGCTTTCCGGGCACCGGCGTGGTCAGGGTGCCGAAAATACCATGCTCCGTATTGGCCTCCACTTCTCCCAAAACGGCGTCCACGTCAAATTTCCCTTTCAGCTCTCCCGGCGTGCCGCTGGTCCCCTTCCGAACCTCCGATACGGTGGATCCCACCACCACGCCGGCCTCCAGGGGCATGAGAATGGAAGTGTCTACATCGTTGACACCGTGGCCCAAAGCCCCGAAATCCCCCGTATCCGGGTCATAATAGGTGACGGTGCCGATGCCCGCCATGGAATCACGGATATAGGCCCCCAGACGCATGCCGCTTTCCGTGGACGCAGGCTTGACGCAAAACTCCGCCTCCTTGCCATCCCGAAGGACTGTCAGGATTACCCGGTCCTTTTCCAAGCTCTCCCGCAGGGCCGCCGCCGTATGGACCGCCTCCCCGTCCACTTGAATGATGACATCCCCTTTTTTTAATCCGGCGGTCTGGGCCGCGGAATTCTTTTCAAAGCCGGTAACCACCAGGCCCTTGGTGCAGAGCTTGATGCCCACCGTACAGCCGCCCGGAATCAGCGTCTTGGGCAGTGCAAAGGCCTGCACGCTGAGACACAAAACCAGACACAGCGCCGCCAACAGGCGTAACATTCGTTTTTTCATAGGATCTCCCCTCGCTCCTTTGTTGTTCCCTGCTTAATATGGCTGATTTGGGTCCGAAACAGTCAGGGAGTTTCATAGAAAAAACAAACAGATTTTCCTTGCCAAAATTGCGCAATCGCCCATTCGCGGGCCAAAACCAGGCCGGGAATGGGCGATTTTCTCCAACGGAGGCTCAAATTGTAAATTTCAAGCAGTATTCATACAGGGGATACAGGGCGCGCAGGGTCTCCGTCACTTCGGCGGCCAGGTCCGGCGAGAACAGCAGTTCGTCCGGCTTGCGGTCCACGTCCATCTCCAGATTTTTGAGATTATAGTAGGGCGCGATTCTCGGGTCGGCGCAGCTCTTTTTTCTGTAGTATTCCATGCCGGACAGGGAAAAATGCGAATCTTTCTCTGTTTTTTCAACCAATTTCAAAAATTCGTCGGGCCTTGCGTCCAGCAGGTCGCGGAAGCGGGCCATGGCCTCGGTTCTGGGATGCCAGAGGACAAAGCCGTAGCTGTAGGCCTCGGGCCGGATCTCAAAATACAAGGTCGGCTGCTCACTCCAGGGCAGATTGTCCGGCCGCATACTGAGCCACAGGCTCTCCTTATAGGGCACCGCCGGATGGAGCCGGGCGTCCTTGTAGATCCGGGAGACCTTATAGGCCATGTTGGGCACATCCCGGAAATTGGAAAAAATCTTCTCTCCCAGAGCCTTCATGGGTTCATACAGGGTCTCCTGATACGCTTTCTTGTTGGCTTCAAACCACTCCCGATTGTTATTCAGTCGGATTCCCCAGAGGAAATCCACCGTTTCCGGGCAAAAACCTTGAAACATGCACGCACTTCCTTGTAGGCAATGAACAATTGACAATCAGACAACACCGTAGGGGCGGCCCCGCGTGGCCGCCCAAAAGCCTGTACCTACGGGCGGCCACATGGGGCCGCCCCTACGGATTACCCGGAAACGGGCTTTTTCCAATCATCCGCGCCAGCGGATCCCTTCATTGTCCATTGTCAATTGTCCATTGTCAATTTGATTTCAATTTATTCCACCGTGACGCTCTTAGCCAGGTTGCGGGGTTTATCCACGTCGCAGCCGCGCATGAGGGCCACATAGTAGGCGAAGGTTTGCAGCGGCACCACGGACAGGCTGGGCTGGTAGAGGATATCCGTCTTCGGAATGAAGATGGCGCTGTCGGTGGTCTTGTGAATCTCGTCCTCCAGGCCCTCCACGGTAATACCCAGCACGTCGGCGCCCCGGGCGATGACCTCCTTCACGTTGGACATGGTCTTGTCAAACAGCGGCGGATTGGTGGCGATGGCCACCACCAGGGTGCCGTCCTCGATGAGGGAGATGGGGCCGTGCTTCAATTCACCAGCGGCGTAGGCCTCCGAGTGAATATAGGCGATTTCCTTCAGCTTCAGGCTGCCCTCCAGGCAGGTGGCGCTGTCCAGATTGCGGCCGATAAAAAACACATCCCGGTTGTTGAAATACTGGGAGGCAAAATACTGGATCCGCTGCACGGTCTCCTCCGACAGGACCCGCTGAATCTTCTCCGGCAGCTGCTGCAGCTCGGCAAGAAGCTGATCGTGCCGGGCCTGGGGCAGGGTCTCCAGCTGCTCGGCGATATACAGAGCCAGTAGATACATGACGGACAGCTGGGTGGAGAAGGCCTTGGTGGTGGCCACAGCGATCTCGGGCCCACCACATTGACAATGGCAAGGGTCCGGGCGCCGAGGCGTTTCGCCTCCCGCAATGCCGCCAGCGTATCGGCGGTCTCACCGGACTGGCTGATGATGACCACCAGGGTCGTGTCATCCAGCACCGGATCGGAATAGCGGAACTCGGAGGCCAGCACCGGCTCCACCGGCACATGGCAGAGGTTTTCAATGATATACTTCCCATGGACGCCCACATAATAGGCCGAGCCGCAGGCCACAATATAAATCCGGCGCAGATTGGCAAGGTACGCCCTGGGCAGTTCAATCTCATCCAGGACCACGCGGCCGTCCCTGATTCTGGGCTTGACCGTATCCCGCACGGCCTTGGGCTGCTCGTGGATCTCCTTGAGCATGAAGTGGGTGTAGCCGCCCTTTTCCGCCGCGGACATCTCCCAGGTAATATGCTCCGTCTGCTTTTGAATATGCTCGCCGTGGGCGTCATAGAAATGGACGCTGTCGCTGTCCATGACCAAGAGGTCGCCGTCGTTGAGGTAGACCACATCCCGGGTGTATTTGAGAATGGCCGGGACATCGGAGGCGATATAGTTGCAGTCCTTGCCGTAGCCGAAGATCAGAGGACTGTCCTTCTTGACGCCGATGATGGTGTCGGGATAGTCCCGGCACAGGACGCCCAGGGCGTAGCTGCCCTCCACCCGGGCCACGGCCTTCTGGACCGCTTCCTTGAAGTCGCTGCCCATATCATAGTAGAACTCGATCAGGTTGGCGACCACTTCCGTGTCGGTCTCGGAATGGAATTTCTTGCCGCGGGCGATCAGCAGCTCCTTCAGTTCCAGATAGTTCTCGATGATGCCGTTGTGGACCACAGCGATTTTGCCGCTGTCAGCCATGTGGGGATGGCTGTTCTCATCGGAGGGCGCGCCGTGGGTGGCCCAGCGGGTGTGGCCGATGCCCACCACGCCGTGGAGGGCTTTGCCGCCGTCGGTCAGGTCAATGAGGCTCTGAAGCCGTCCTTTGGCCTTTGCCACCTTCAACACGCCTTCGTCAAAAACACAGATGCCGGCGGAATCATAACCCCGGTATTCCAGCTTGGACAGGCCGTCCAGCAAAATCGGCGCGGCCTGCTTTTTTCCTACGTATCCTACGATACCGCACATAAAAAATATCCTCCTGATTTTTGTTTGGGAAAATGGGCAGACTGCCCCCTTCCCTGAATCAAAAGGACAAACTCGCAGCCATCTGTCGCTTTTCTTCCCGGTCACAGCCCCTTTGTTTTGCGGTCGCCCGCATATTTCTGACTGTGTCACGGAGCCGGGGGCCCCGGAAGCGCATCCGCCGAATTTTCGATCACGCTTCCCCTCGTCGTCCCACTGGATCTCATTCCAGGCGGCCACATGGGGCCGCCCCTACGGACGTCATGGTCCAGTGGGCGCTGGCGCTTGTGATGAGCCTTGGCTCATGAATCCTCCTTTCGTCTGCGATCATTTTATTATATGTGAATCAAGCAAGGAAAGTTTTCTGTTACGGGCGGCATATATGCCGCCCCTACAGAGCATGTTCCGACGCTTGGATTCGTCAGTCAAACAGAGATGTTTGGTCCGGCCGGAGAGCTTTTATGGATTCCAGCCGCTCCACCGGCGCGGCGCCCCGTTCGATCAGGGCGTTGGCGCCCTGGGAGCCGTCGGCATAGACGAACAGAGGCGACCAGCCGTGCTTCAAGTTTTCCAGACAGCCGTGCCAGGTGCCGCCGCTGCCGTAGGTACACTGGGCCGCCAGGACCCGGTCTCCCTGCATATGAATCAGCCCGTTGCGCCGCAGGGCACGGATGGGCGTGAAGGGCAGATCCCAGCCGTCCTCGCTGCACCAGAGGACGTTGGAGCAATCCGAATGGTCCGTCAGCCGGTCCGGCACGAAGACAACCGCCTGGCCGCCCGCCGCCTGACAGGCTTCCTGGGCCGTCCGGTCCGCGCCCTCCGCGCCGCCGGACACCAAAGTCAGGCCTTCCGCCGCCGCCAGCCGTCCGGCCTCTGCGGCAAAATCCGCGTTTCCCGGATTCAGCCTTCGGGAGCCGACCACCGCTGCGGAAGCCCCTGTAAAAAGGGACGCATTTCCCTTACAGAACAGCACCGGCGGGCTGGACAGCTTCTGCCGGGCCGCAACCCGGACCGGATAGTCCGGCGACAGGCGGGTGACGGGGTAGATTCCCCTGGCCTCCGCCGCCCGCAGATAGCTGCGAAGCCGCGTCTCCCGGTCCAGCAGACAGACGATGCGCTCCGCCTGCTCTCTTTTATAGCCCAGGGCTTCCACATCCGAAGGCTGTAATTCCCTGAGTGCGTCCCCAGAGGGACCGGACGCCCGGACCCGCAGGCCCAATTCCCGGAACTGGGCCATGGTCAGAGGCTGGCTTTCCGGGTCGCCCAATGGACAGCACAGCAGCAGGACGCCTTCCTCCGCCGCGGTCAACGGAACTTCTTGCGGACCACGGGCTTTTTCACCTCGTCGTCCACCAGCAGGTCGCCCTCGATGAACTTCATGGGGCGAATCTCAAAATGGGAATACTTGGCAATTTCATCCAGCTTGGCCTTCTCCGGGAAGTTCCCGATGATGGACCAGGCCGCGCCCTTACGCTTGGCCCGGCCGGTGCGGCCGATGCGGTGAATATAATACTCATTTTCCTCGGGAATATCAAAATTGATGACGCAGTTCACGTCGTCCACGTCGATGCCGCGGGAGGCCACGTCGGTGGCGATGAGCACGGCCAGCTTGCCGTCCTTGAAGGTCTTCATAGTCTTCTCCCGCACGGCCTGGCGGATGTCGCCGTGGATGCAGTCGGCATCCAGGCCGGCCCGGCGCAGATCGTCGCTGAGCCGCTGGCACATGTGTTTAGTGTTGCAGAACACCATGACCCGCTCATAGTTCATGGCGCGGATCAGGCGGAGGGTCGTCTCGGTCTTCTCCAGAGGCGGCACAGTCAGGGAATACTGATCGATGTCCGGCTTATTCTCCTGGTCAGCGGGGACGGTGATCTCCACCTCGTCCCGCTGATACATCCAGCTGACGGTCATGACCTCCTGGGAAATGGTGGCGGAGAACAGGCCCATGTTTTTCTTATTCTTGATCTTGTCGAGAATATGGGTCACGTCCTTGAAGAAGCCCATATCCAGCATCCGGTCGGCCTCGTCCAGCACCACGGTCTGAATCTTGTCCAGCCGCAGATTTTTCCGGTTGTAGTGGTCCATCAAGCGGCCGGGCGTGGCGACCAGAATTTGAGGCTTCTTTTTCAGGGCGTTGATCTGCGGCTCCATCTTCTGGCCGCCGTAGACCACCGCCACGCGGATATTCTTATAGTATTTCAAAAGGCCCCGCAGCTCGTCGCAGATCTGGATGGCCAGCTCCCGGGTGGGGGCCAGAATCAGTCCCTGCAAGTCGTCGGATTCCGCGTCGATATGCTCGATCATGGGGATACCGAAGGCAAAGGTCTTGCCGGTGCCCGTGGGCGCTTTGGCGATGACGTCCTTCCACTCCAGAAACGGCGGAATGGCCTCCGCCTGAATGCGGGTGGGATACCCGTAGCCCTTCTGCTCCAGGGCCTTTAAAATTTCCTCCGAGAGTCCCAGATCCCGGAAGGTCAGCGCTTGTTCCATGGTTTCGTTCCTTTTCACAGATGATTTTCAACTATTATAGCAAAGAACGGCGGCATTTGCAATATGGACGCCTGTCCGCACTTTTTTCTGATTTCCCATTGATTTTTTTCCGGGACTGGAGTAAAATAAAATCACAACAGAAGAATGGTAGCTGTAAGGAAGTGTTTCGCACACGGGCTGCAACTATCACTCGGCTTCGCTTCGAGTGTATCAAATCTTTTTTGGATTTGATACATTTTTTGTTATCCGAGTGAACACGTTAAAAGGAGGAAACAAGATGCAACTGCTCGTCAATGGCCGTCTGATCACAAGGGACCCGGAAAAGCCCTATTTTGAAAAAGGCGCCGTGGCCTTCGAGGAAACCAAAATCGTGGAGGTCGGCACGGAAGCCGATCTGAAAGCAAAATACCCGGACGCGTCCCTCCTGGACGCCAAGGGCGGCGTGATCATGCCTGCCTTCATCAACGCCCACACCCACATCTATTCCGCCCTGGCCCGGGGCCTGTCCATCGTGGGCAACAATCCCACCAACTTCTATGAGGTCCTGGACGGGACCTGGTGGGCCATCGACCGGAAGCTGACATTGGCCGGGACAAAGGCCTCCGCCGACGCGCTGTATATCGACTGCATCAAGCAGGGCGTCACCACCATCTTTGACCACCACGCCTCCTACTGCGAGATTCCCGGCTCTCTCTTTCAAATCGCGGAATCCGCCAGGGAATTCGGCATCCGCAGCTGCCTGTGCTACGAGGTCTCCGACCGGGACGGCGAGGAGAAGTGCCTCCAGGGCATTCAGGAGAACGCCGACTTCATTACATATTGCGAAAAAGAGCAGGACCCCATGCTCAAGGCCATGTTCGGCGGCCACGCTCTGTTCACCATCTCCGACAAGACCTTTGACCGGATGGTGGCAGCCAACAACGGCCGCACCGGCTACCACATCCACGTGTCTGAGGGCATGAACGACGTCTACGACAGCCTGCAGAACTACGGCCGCCGTCCGGTCCAGCGGCTCCAGGACCACGGGATCTTAGGTCCCAACACCATTCTGGGCCATTGCATCCATGTGAACACGGCGGAGATCGAGCTGATTCAGGCCACCGACACCATGGTGGTCAACAATCCCGAGTCCAACATGGGCAACGCCGTGGGCATCTGCCCGGTGCTGCCGCTGTACAAGCACGGCATTCTCCTGGGCATGGGTACCGACGCCTACACCAACGACATGCTGGAATCCTTGAAGGTGGCTCTCTGCTCCCAGCGGTCCAACGCCTGCCTGCCCAACGTGGCCTGGTGCGAGGTGACGGATATGCTGTTCAAGAACAACGCCAAGATCGGCGCCCGGTACTTCCCCGATGAGCTGGGCATTCTGAAGGCCGGGGCAGCGGCGGACATCATCGTCATGGACTACAAGCCCTACACCCCCTTCTCCGACGCCAACATCGACGGCCACATGATCTTCGGCATGACCGGCCGCCAGTGCCAGACCACCATTGCCAACGGCAAGGTTCTGATGAAGGACCGGGAGCTGGTGGGCATCGACGAGGAAGCCGTCAACGCCCATATCCTGGAGGAAGCCAAGAAGCTCTGGGGCAATCTGAACCACTGCGAGTATTGAGAAAATGCGATTGTAGGGCACGGCCACTGGACGTGCCTCATGCAGGCAGCTGCGTCCGGCACGGTACTGCCAAACGGCGCGTCGGGTCGCCGCGCCCTACATGGATCTGTCCAGTATACCATCATCGAGACGAACGGAGGTAACAACCATGAGTGAACTGATGATTCCCATTCCCTTTGAGCAATTGATGACCTGGATCGCCACGGAGTATCAGCGGGAGGGCTCCGTCTTCGGAGTTCACCGGCCCTATGTGGCGGGGGAGAAGAAGCTGCCCATCTTCGGGAACGAATATATTGAGACCCCCTTCGGCCCCGCCGCGGGCCCCAACACCCAGCTGGCCCAGAACATCGTGGCATCCTACTTCGGCGGCGCCAGATTCTTCGAGCTGAAAACCGTACAGATCATGGACGGCGCGGATCTGGCCGCCTGTGTCAACCGGCCCTGCATTCTGGCCGAAGACGAGTGCTACAACTGCGAGTGGTCCACGGAGCTCTATGTGCCCCAGGCCTACGAGGAATATGTGAAGGCCTGGTGCGCCTGCAAGATGCTGGCCAAGGTCTACGGCCTCGGTGATCCCAACGGCTTTGTATTCAACATGTCCGTGGGCTATGACCTGGCCGGAATCAAGAGCGAGAAGATCGACCATTATATTGAAGGCATGAAGGACGCCTCCAGGGAGCCCATCTGGGCCGAGTGCATGGACGTGCTGCACCGGATGTATCCCGGCTACGGCGACTTCATCGACACCATCTCCCCCCAGGTGTCCAACTCCATCACCGTCTCCACCCTCCACGGCTGCCCGCCGTCGGAGATTGAGGCCATCGCCTCCTACCTGATCACCGAGAAGCACGTTCACACCTTCGTCAAGTGCAATCCCACCATTCTGGGCTACCAGTCCGCCCGCTCCATCCTCGACGGCATGGGCTACGATTACATCCAGTTCGGCCAGTTCCACTTTGATGACGACCTCCAGTACAAGGACGCCATTCCCATGTTCCACCGGCTCCAGGATCTGGCCAACGAAAAGGGCCTGGAATTCGGCCTGAAGCTCTCCAACACCTTCCCGGTGGACGTGAAGCGGAACGAGCTGCCCTCTGCTGAAATGTACATGGCCGGCAAGTCCCTGTTCCCCCTGACCATCGAAATGGCAAACCGCATCGGCAAGGACTTTGACGGCAAGCTGCGGCTCAGCTACTCCGGCGGCGCGGATTATTTCAACATTGACAAAATCTTTGCCTGCGGCATCTGGCCCATCACCATGGCCACAACGGAATTGAAGCCCGGCGGCTACCAGCGGTTCAAGCAGATCGGCGAGAAGCTGGAGCAGATGGACTTCCAGCCCTTCACTCAGGTGGACACGGAGCAGGTAGCTGCCCTGGCCCTGGCGGCCCGGAAGGACAAACACCACCTGAAGGCCGTAAAGCCCCTGCCCAAACGGAAGCTGGATGAGACCGTGCCCCTGCTGGACTGCAACACGGCTCCCTGCAAGGGCGGCTGTCCCATCGAACAGGACATTCCCGAGTACATTGAGCTGTGCCGCCGCGGCAAATACAGGGACGCTTTGAAGGTCATCCTGGCCAAGAACCCGCTGCCCTTCATCACCGGCACCATCTGCGCCCACCACTGCATGGACAAATGCACCCGGAATTTCTACGACCGCTCGGTGCAGATCCGCGCCACCAAGCTGGTGGCGGCGGAGCGCGGTTATGACGCCGTGCTGTCCGGTTTGGCCCCCGCGCCCCATCGGGACGGCGTCAAGGCGGCCATCGTCGGCGGCGGTCCCACCGGCATGGCGGCGGCCCATCTGCTGGCCCGGGAGGGCGTGGCGGTGACCTTGTTTGAACGGGAGGCCCAGCTGGGCGGCATCGTCCGGCAGGTGATCCCCGAATTCCGCATCTCCCACGAAGCCATTGACAAAGACGCAGCCATGCTGGAGAAGCTGGGCGTGGACATCCGCCTGAACACCGTGGCTCCCTCCGTGGAAGCTCTGAAAGCCCAGGGCTACACCCACATTCTGCTGTCGGTCGGCGCATGGAAGCCCGGCAGACTGGACATTCCCGGCAACGTGCAGCCGGTCATCGGCTGGCTCAAAGCCTTGAAGGCCGGACAGGGAGAAGCACCGGGCCACGTGGCCGTGGTCGGCGGCGGCAACACCGCCATGGACGCCGCCCGGGCCGCCCTCCGGGCCGGAGCCAAGTCCTCCACCCTGGTCTACCGCCGGACCAAGAAATACATGCCCGCCGACGCCGAAGAGCTGGAGCTGGCCATCGCCGACGGCGTCCGGTTCCTGGAGCTGGTGTCCCCGGTGAAGCAGGAGAACGGCAAGCTCACCTGCCGCAAGATGGTTCTGGGCGAGCCCGACGCCTCCGGCCGCCGCCGTCCTGTGGAGACCGATGAAATTGTGGAGATCGACTGTGACGTGGTGATCTCCGCTGTAGGCGAGCAGGTGGAC
>CAMEIU010000020.1 GCA_945918815.1 uncultured Clostridia bacterium | reverse complement strand
GGACTGCATGCTGGGCTGGGATATCACCGACTACGGCCTGGGCGACTTTGACAAGTTCGGCTTTTCCCTCGTCACCATCCGCAACGGAAACCGCAGCCTGGCCGACAAGTATCCCAAGGTCTACGCCGAGAAGCTGCTGTATCTGAAGGAGGGCCAGTACGCCCCCAATCACTTCCACTGGTACAAGACCGAGGATATCATCAACCGGGGCGGCGGCAATGTGCTGATCCGGGTCTACAATTCTCTGCCCAACGAGGAGATCGACTACGAATCCGGTGTGACCGTCCACACCGACGGCCGGACCTATACCGTCCCCGCCGGAACCCAGATCAAGCTGACCCCGGGCGAGAGCATCCATGTGCAGCAGTACCTCTACCACGACTTCTCCGTGGAGGAGGGCTCCGGCCCGGTGCTTCTCGGCGAGGTCAGCCAGTGCAACGACGACAACACCGACAACCGCTTCAACCCGCCGGTGGGCCGCTTTCCCAAGATCGAGGAGGACGAGCCGCCCTACCGGCTGCTGTGCAACGAATATCCTGCTGCCAAGTGAGGTGAGGGACGATGGAATTCGTGCTTAAAAAAATTACAAGCCAGCCGAATTACAAATCGTAAACAGGCTTTATGATGATCGGTTTTAATAAGCATGTGGATTTTTATGAGAGGGTTCCGTCCCGCACTGTCATTGCGAGGCGCGAAGCGACGCACCCCAGGGCAGCTTCTCTTGCCCCTGCGGGGCAATTCACCTTCTGGCAATCCGCATTCCAAACGTTGCGATTTTCTGAGCGTTTCCGTGAAAACGACCCGTGTAAAGGGAAACAGATTGCCGCGCCAGTGTACGCACTGGCGCGGCAATGACAGCGTTTTTGGAACACTTGCAAGAAATTTGCTGTTGCTTATTAAAGCCGATAATCATAAAAATCATTTGTAGGGCACGGCCACTGGACGTGCCGCTGGCAGGCAGCTGCATCCCGGAACCAACTGCCAAACGGCGCGTCGGGTCGCCGCGCCCTACAATGTGTGCTTTTTACGCTTACGCTCTCTTCCACTTCACGCCGCCGGGGACGTCGGTGAGTTCGATGCCCTGGGCCTTCAATTCGTCGCGGATGCGGTCGGCTTCCTGGAAATTCTTGGCCTTCTTGGCGTCCTGGCGGGCCTGGATCTGGGCCTCCACCTGGGGATCGGATTCGCCGGTCTCGCTGACGATGGCGAAGCCTCCGGCCTTGGGAGCAGCGGCCAGCTCCTTGCGCTTTTTGGCGGCCTTTTCGATGAGGTCCAGGCCCAGGACCCGGTCGAAGTCCGCCAGGACCGCCAGCTTGGTCTGGTCGTCGGTCTTGTACTTCAAAGCGTCATAGACGGCGGTGATGGCGAGAGAGGTGTTCAGATCGTTGTCCAATGCCGCCTGGAACTTCTGCTTCAAAGCGTCGAAGGCCGCCTGGTCCATGGGCGCGCCCTCGTTGGGCTTCAGGGCGGCAATCTTGGCGATCATCTTCTCATAGGTGGCCGCCGTGTTGTCCAGGTTCTCATAAGAGAAGACCAGGTTCCGGCGGTAGTGGGACTGGAGGCAGAACAGCCGGTAGGCCAAGGGATCGTAGCCCTTGCTCTCCAGCAGGCTGACCGTCAAAAATTCGCCCTTGGATTTGGACATTTTGCCAGAGTTGGTATTCAGATGGTGGACATGGACCCAGAAGTTGCACCACTTGTGGCCCAGGTAGCTCTCGGACTGGGCGATTTCGTTGGTGTGGTGGGGGAAGGCGTTGTCGATGCCGCCGCAGTGGATATCCAGGTCGCCGCCCAGGTGCTTCATGGAGATGCCGGAGCACTCAATGTGCCAGCCGGGATAGCCCACGCCCCAGGGAGAGTCCCATTTCAGAGCCTGGTCCTCAAACTTGGACTTGGTGAACCAGAGGACGAAGTCGTTCTTGTTACGCTTGTTCACGTCCTCCTCCACGCCCTCGCGGACGCCGACAGCCAGATCCTCTTCATCGTGGTCGTTGAAGATATAATATTTGTCCAGCTTGGAGGTGTCGAAGTAGACGTTGCCGCCGGCCTCGTAGGCGAAGCCGTTCTCCAGGAGCCGGGAGATGATCTTGATATATTCGTTGATGCAGTTGGTGGCGGGCTCCACCACGTCGGGCCGCTTGATGTTCAGCTTGCGGCAGTCGTCAAAGAAGGCATCAGTGTAGAACTGGGCGATCTCCATGACGGACTTGTGCTCCCGCTTGGCGCCCTTGAGCATCTTGTCCTCGCCGGTGTCGGCGTCGGAGGCCAGATGGCCCACGTCGGTGATGTTCATGACCCGCTTGACGTTGTAGCCCTCATAGCGGAGGGCCTTTTCCAGCACGTCCTCCATGATATAGCTGCGCAGGTTGCCGATGTGGGCATAGTGGTACACCGTGGGGCCGCAGGTGTACATCTTGACGATGTCGGGATGGTTGGGGACAAATTCTTCTTTCTTATGGGTGGCAGAATTATAGAGATACATAGATGCTTCCTCCTATGTGTGGATACGATGGATAATGGACAATGAAGGTGTCCCTTCAGGACGAATCAAAATATATAGAAGTGCGTACCATCAGGCGCTTGCGGATCACCTGGAAATGGGCAAATTTTAATCATCCGCGAAGCGGATACCTTCATTGTACATTGTACATTGTCAATTGTCCATTTCATTGTCATCCTGTTCGCCGGTGAGCTGGGCTACCTTGGCTTCCAGGTCCAGGATTTTCAGCCGCAGCTTTTCGATTTCCAGCATCACCGGGTCCGGGGTGTGGACGTGGTCCAGTTTTTCGCCGCAGAGGCGGACCACATGGCCGGGGACGCCGACCACCGTGGCGTTGGCCGGGACCTCGCGAAGCACCACGGCGTTGGCGGCGATGCGGGCGTTGTCTCCCACCTTGATGGGGCCCAAAACCTTGGCGCCGCTGCCCACCATAACGTTGTTGCCGATGGTCGGATGCCGCTTGCCCACGTCCTTGCCGGTGCCGCCCAGGGTCACGCCCTGGTAGAGCAGGCAGTCGTCGCCGATCTCCGTGGTCTCGCCGATGACGATGCCGGTGCCGTGGTCGATGACCAGGCGGCGGCCGATGGTGGCGGCGGGATGAATCTCAATGCCGGTGAAGAACTTGGAAAGCTGGCTGATCCAGCGGGCCAGAAAGCGCATATGGTGCCGGTGCAGCCAATGGGCGATCCGGTAATGGATGGTGGCATGGAGTCCGTTGTACAGCAGCAGGATCTCCGCCGCGCTGCGGGCGGCGGGGTCGTTCTTTTTGTATGCGCGGATATCCTCCAGGATATGCATAAAAAGCCTCCAAAATAAAAACCCGCCTCTTGCACATAACTCAAGAGGCGGGTTGTAAAAACTCGCGGTTCCACTCTGATTTCTCACTCAAGGCCTTGACGCGGCCAACGGGGTCTCCCCTCGCTCCCGAACGCACGTTCCCGCCCACGCCCTGCCTCCGCTCTCAGCCGGTGACGGAGGCTCTCTGAAGGCCGCTTCTGGCGGTACTCTTTTCGATCTACGCGATATGCAGTTTTACCTTTAGTATATTAGCATTTGGGCCGGATTGTGTCAAGAATCAGATTGAAAATACGCAGAAAACCCTGTTGCCCCTACAGGGGGCACGAGGGGCTGTTCAGGGCTTGATGACGTCCCAGTTTTTCACGAAATACTCGATGCCGGAGTACAGGGTGGTGACGGCGATGACCACGGTGACGGCGACGTCCAGCCATGCCACGGGGAAGGCTATCATCAGGCACAGGCCCACCATGGTGGAGAAGGTCTTGATTTTGCCGCTCCAACCGGCGGCCAGGACCTTGCCGCCGGCGGCGGCCACCATGCGGAGGCCGGAGACGGCGAACTCTCTGGCCAGGACAATCATGACGGCCCAGGCGGGCATCCGGCCCCACTGGATGAAGATCAGCATGCAGGCCAGCACCAGGAGCTTGTCGGCCAGGGGGTCCAGGAACTTGCCGAAGTCGCTGACCTGATTGTAGTGGCGGGCGATGTAGCCGTCCACAAAGTCGGTCAGGCTGGCGATGATGAACACGGCCAGGGCCCACCAGGTATAGCCCAGGAGCAGCAGGACCATGAATACGGGAATCAGGGCCACGCGGGCCAGGGTGATTTTACTTGCGGTGGTCATTGTTCTTCCTCCAATTCTCCGATCAGCTCGCCGTCATAGACGTCGGTGACCGTCACGTTGACAAATGCGCCGGTCTTCACCGCCGTTTCGGCGGAGAACCAGATCTTGCCGTCGATATCCGGGCTGTCGGCATAGGTGCGGCCGTAGTAGGCCTCCTCTTCCTCGTCCCAGCCCTCGCACAAAACCTCCAGGGTCCGGCCCAGCAAGCTCTCGTTGTATGCGTCCATGATGCGGGACTGGATCTCTTCGATGATCTCGGCCCGCTGCTGTGCCACCTCCGTGGGCGGATAGTCCATCTTGGCGGCCAGGGTGCCCTCCTCGGGCGAGAAGACGAAGGCCCCCACCCGCTCCAGCTTGTATTCCCGCAGGAACTGGCACAGCTCTTCGAATTCTGCCTCCCCCTCGCCGGGCAGGCCGGTGATGAGACTGGTGCGCAGGACCAGGCCGGGAATCCGGGCGCGGAGCTTCCGGAACATCTGCTCCAGGAACTGCCGGTCGCCCCGGCGGTTCATCTTTTTCAGAATCCGGTCGTTGACATGCTGGATGGGAATGTCCAGATATTTGACGATTTTCGGCTCCGAGGCGATGACGTCGATCATCTCATCGGTCAGCTCGTCGGGATATAAGTAGTGGAGCCGGACCCAGTGGATGCCGTCAATCTTGCACAGCTCCCGCATGAGCTGGGGCAGCAGGTGCTCGTGGCCCTCCAGATCCGTGCCGTAGCGGCTGATGTCCTGAGCCACCACGATCAGCTCCTTGACGCCGTCGGCCGCCAGGGTCCGGGCCTCGTAGAGCACGTCGTCCAGCTCCCGGCTGCGGTAACGGCCGCGGATGGACGGAATGACGCAGAAGGCGCAGTGGTTGTCACAGCCCTCGGCGATTTTCAGATAGGCGTAGTGCTCCGGGGTGGTCAGGATGCGGGCCGTCTCGTCCAGGGGGGCGTCGATATCGTCAAACTCCCGGACGGTCTGCCCGGCCAGGGCCTTTTTCACGGCAGACACGATGTCATAGTAGCTGCCGGTGCCCAGGATGCCGTCCACCTCGGGCATTTCTTTCAGGATTTCCTCCTGATACCGCTGGGCCAGGCAGCCGGTGACCAGAATCTTGCCCAGGTGGCCCTCCGCTTTCAATTGGCCCAGGGCCAGAATGTGGTCGATGGCCTCGCTTTTTGCGCTGTCGATAAAGCCGCAGGTATTGACGATGGCCAGATCGCAGCCGTCCGGGTTGCCGGAGACTTCAAACCCGGCCTGCTGGAGCAAAAAGAGCATCTGCTCCGCGTTGACCTGGTTCTTGGCGCAGCCCAGGGAGACCATGCCGATGCGTTCACTCATAGGGGTTCCTCCAAATCCACATCCAGGGACGCCGAGTACCGCCGCAGGCCGGCGCGGATATCCTGCCAGCTGTGGCCGCGGCGCAAAAGGGCGTCGATGGTGCGCTTCAATTCTTTTTCATCCGGGTCCCGGCCCTTCAGCCGCTGGGCCAGGAATTTGTCCACGGCCCCGTCCATGTCCGGGACCTGGGCCAAAGCGTCCTCCCAGTATTCCTCCGGGATGCGCTTTTGATAGAGTATCTGCTTGATTCTCGCCTTTCCGTAGCCCTTCTGGACCGCGCTGCGGACCAGCTGCCCGGCGGTCTCGGCGTCATCCAGCAATTCCAGCTCCGACAGCCATTCCACCGCCGCCCGGGCGTCCTCGGGCTTCTCCCCTTTCCGGGTCAGCCGGCGGGCCAGCTCGTCCTTGGAGACACCGGAAGCCGAGACAATCCGCACGGCCCGGGCCTTGGCCGAGGCCCTGCCCACGGCGTCTTTCAGCTTCTCCAGGCCTTCCTCGTCCAGCTCCATGCCGGGAAAAAGACCCAGGTCCGCAATGACATAGTCCTGGGTCTTCATCACCGAGCCGTCCGACAGGCGCAGCCGGAAGACATGCTCCTGCATGGGCAGCGGTTCGATTTTCTCAATCGTCATGGAAATCGTCGGCCTCTACGCTGACAGCCTTGGCGCCAAGCTTGGCGGGGACCGGCGGCTTGGCGCGGCCACCCTGGAGCTTGTAGAGATTCTCCCGCACCTGGGCCTCCACCTTGTCGGCGATATCCGGGTGGCTCATGAGGAAGGCCTTGACGCTGTCGCGGCCCTGGCCGATGCGGTCGTCGCCCATGGAGAACCAGCTGCCGCTCTTCTGGATGATCTCCAGCTGCACCGCCAGATCCACCAGCTCGCCCCACTTGGAGATGCCCTCGCCGTACATAATGTCAAAGATGGCCTCCTTGAAGGGGGGCGCCACCTTGTTCTTCACGATCTTGGCCCGGGTCCGGTTGCCCACGATCTCGGTGCCGTTCTTGATGGCCTCCACGCGGCGGATGTCGATGCGGACGGAGGCGTAGAACTTCAATGCGTTGCCGCCGGTAGTGGTCTCCGGGTTGCCGTACATGACGCCGATCTTCATACGGAGCTGGTTGATGAAGATGACCACGCAGTTGGTCTTGGAGATGTTGCCCGCCAGCTTCCGCAATGCCTGGGACATGAGCCGGGCCTGGAGGCCCACAAAGGTGTCGCCCATTTCGCCCTCGATTTCCGCCCGGGGCGTCAGGGCCGCCACGGAGTCCACCACGATGACGTCCACGGCGCCGGAGCGCACCAGGGCGTCGGTGATCTCCAGGGCCTGCTCGCCGGTATCCGGCTGGGAGACCAGCATGTTGTCAATATCCACGCCGATGGCCGCGGCATAGACCGGGTCCAGGGCGTGCTCCGCGTCCACAAAGGCCGCCTCGCCGCCCATCTTCTGGGCAGAGGCCACGATGTGCAAAGCCAGGGTGGTCTTACCGGAGGACTCGGGTCCGTAGATTTCAATGATTCTGCCCTTGGGCACGCCGCCGATACCCAGGGCCGCATCCAGGGCCAGGGAGCCGGTGGGAATGGCGTCCACCTGCATTTCCGGCTTGTCGCCCAGGCGCATGACCGCGCCCTTGCCGAAATTCTTCTCAATCTGGGCAATGGCCGTATCCAATGCCTTCTTCTTGTCACTGGCCGGGGAAGGAGTTTCCATGCTCTTCTTTTTCTCCATGCTCGTTCCTCTCTTTCTTGGTGTACGTGGTCCTTGTAGGGCACGGCCACTGGACGTGCCGCGTGCAAGCAGCTGCGTCCCATGGCCAACTGCCAAACGGCGCGTCGGGTCGCCGCGCCCTACAGTGCGTTGTCACTTTTCTTCTTCGCCAGGACGGCTCTTGTGATGTGGCCGGTGTCTTCTTTCAGGCGGAGAATTTCATAGTCAAAACGTTCCAGGATTCGACATACATCGTCCTCCTGGCCCATGCCGAATTCCAATGCCAGGAAGCCGCCGGGTTTCAGGGCCGATGTGTAGTTTTCCGCAATGGCCCGGTAGAAGTCCAGGCCGTCCTCTCCGCCGTCCAGGGCCATATGGGGCTCATAATCCCGGACGGATCGCTGGAGGGTCTTCATGTCCTCGGTGGTCACATAGGGCGGATTGGAGATGATCAAATCGAACTGTCCCAGGAATTTGTCGGCCGGGACGAAGGCGTCGGCCTGGAAGCAGGACACCCGGCCCGTCAGACGCAGGTCCGCGGCGTTCTTCTTGGCCACCTTCAAGGCCTTGGGCGACAGGTCCGCCAGCGTCACCCGGGCGTCCTTGAGCTGGGAGGCCAGGGCCAGGCCGATGCAGCCGGAGCCGGTACACAGGTCCAGGATTCTGGGATTCTTCGGCATCTGGAACCGCTGCTCCAGCGCCAGGTCCACCACGGCCATGGTGTCGTCCCGGGGAATCAGCACGTCTGGCGTCACGGTCAGGTGCAAGCCGTAGAAATCCCACTGGCCCAGGATATACGCCAGGGGCTCCCCGGCCAGGACCCGTCCCGCCAGCTCCAGATATTGCCGGGCCACCGGCTCGGAGGCATAGAGGGTCTGCATGGCCATCAACGCCGCCGGGGACTTCCCGGTGACGAAGGCCAGCAGCTCCCGGGCCGTATTGGCCGCCTGGGGACCTTCCTCCGGCTCCAGGGCGTACTTGATCTGGCGGTACAGCTCGCCGTAGGTCTTTACCATTGATCCTTGCCTTCCTCCGAGGGAAGGACCTCCTCCAAGGCTTTGATGGCCACCTCAATCATGGAGTCGTCGGGCTCCTGGGTGGTGAAGTTCTGCATCCACTGGCCGGGGGCGGTCAGGATGCGGGTGAGCCAATTGTCGTAGCGGCCCACCAGACGGTTGAACTCATAGCTGACGGCCACGATGATGGGCAGCATCAGAAGATGGAAGCCCATGCGGGCCAGGGTGTTGTCCACCCGGATGAACGCGCCGCAGAGGATGCTGATGCAGATGACCACCAACAGGAAGCTGGTGCCGCAGCGGGGATGCTTTCTTGTCATGGGCCGCACGTTTTCCACGGTCAGGGGCAGCTGGGCCTCATAGCAGCGGATGGTCTTATGCTCGGCTCCGTGATAGGAGAAGACCCGCTTCATATCCTTCATCTGGGACACGGCGATCATGTAGCCCATGAAGAGGACGATTTTCAGAAGGCCCTCGGTCAGGTTCCGCAGGGCATAATTTCCGTGGATGCCCGGCACCAGGCCCGCCAGGAAGGTGGGCAGCAGGACGAACAGGCCCACGGCGAAGGCTACGCCCAACACCAGGGAGAAATAAATCACAGCCTTCTCCAGCTTTTCCGAGCCCAGCTTCTTTTCCAGCCACTGGTCAAACTTGGACGGCTCCTGGCCGGTTTCCTCCTCCGGGAAGAAGTCGGCGGAGTACATCAACGCCTTGACGCCGCAGATCATGCTGGAAGCGAAGTTCACCACGCCGCGGATCAGGGGCAGGCCCAGAATGGGATATTTGTCCTTGATGAGCTTCAGCGGCTCGGTTTTCACCACCAGGCCCTCGGGACCGCGGACCACGATGGACTGCTTCTCGGGGCCGCGCATCATGATGCCCTCGATCAAGGCCTGACCGCCGATCATGGTTTTGAATTTTTCCTGATTTTCTGTCTGTTGTTTTGCCATGGATACGCCTCTATTCCTCTCCCACCGGGAGCGCAATGGTCACAAGGGTGCCGCCGCCTTCGGCGTTTTCCAGGGTCAGGGTGCCGCCGTGCATGGTGACGATTTCCTCGCACACCGCAAGACCGATGCCGCTGCCCCGGGCCTTGGAGCTGCCCTTGTAAAATTTCATCTTCACATGGGGAAGCTCGTCCTCCGGGATGCCGGGACCGAAATCCCGGATCCGGACCACCACATAGTCCCCCTCCCGATGGATGGAGGCGGTGATCTTCTTCCCCTCGCCGCCGTGCTTGGCGGCATTGTCTAAAATATTCAGGAACACCTGCCGCATCCGGGCCACGTCGCAGGGAATCTCCGGGATCTCGTCCTCGTTGTCCAGGTATTCCAGTTCGATGCCCTCCTGTTTCAGGCGGCTTCCGTACATAAATACGGTGTCTTCAAATTCCGACAGGATGTCGGCCTGCTCCACGGTCAGGGTGAAGCGGCCGTCCTGCATGCGGGTGAATTCCAGCAGCTCCTCCACCATGCCGGTGAGCCGCCGGGTCTCTCTTAAAATGATCGCCATGCCCCGCCGGGTCTCCTCCGGGTCCATGGTTTCGGAGGACAGCAGGGTCTCGCCCCAGCCGGTGATGGCCGTCAGAGGCGTCCGCAGCTCGTGGGACACGGAGGAAATGAACTCCGTCTGCATCTTCTCCGACTGGCTGATCTTGGCGGACATATCGTTGATGGTGTCGGCCAGCTCGCCGATCTCGTCGTCAAACTGCTTGTGAATCTGCACGCCGTAGGACCCGGCGGCGATGCGCTTGGCCGTGGCCGTGATTTCCGAAACCGGCTCGAGAATGGAGCGGATGAAGAAGCGGCTGCTGTAGAGCATAAAGGCGATGAAGAACAGTCCCAGCAGCAGGGCCACGCTGATGGACATGAAAATCTGCTTGTCCACGTTCCGCAGGCTGGTGACATACCGCAGCACGCCGATGACCTCGCCGTTGGAGTAGATCATGGGGCTGGACACGGCCATGATCCACTCGCCGGTCTGGGGATTGCGGCCCCGGAAATAGGCCATATCCTGGGTGGCAATGGCATTGGCCACGTCGGAGGTCTGGGGCGCCTCCCCGGCCCACTGGCCGTAGGAGGAAGCCACGATCTTGCCGTTGGTGCTGATGAATTGCAGCTCCAGGTGGTTCTTCTCCTCAAAGGTCTGGGCAAAGCGGATGCAGGACTGATAATATTCGTTGTAATTCTGGCTGATATAGTTGCCGAAAAAATCCGTGGTGGTCTTGGCCTTTTCCTCCAGTCCCACCCGGAGATTGGAATAATAGTAAATCGCAAGAGAAACGGAGAAAGTCGCCACGCAGACTACCACCAGGGCGATGACCAGGATCAGATTATTCATAATCCACCGCCGCTCAATGCCGGTGCGCTTTTTTCTGACTTTAGTCTTGATGACGATTCACTCTCCTTCTCCAAACCTCGCCGCGCCCTCGTAAATGAATAGGGAAGAATGATTTAAATTGTCCCAAAGGGACACCATAATTATTCATTCTTCCATATTCATCATTCATTACGCATTCAGGAACAGCCCCTCGAAGGGGGCACAAAGGTGCGCAGATAATTTACGCGCCCCATTTGTAGCCGAAGCCCCAGACCGAGGTGATATAGGTGGGGTTGGCGGTGTCGTCCTCGATTTTGATGCGCAGGCGGCGGATGTTGACGTCCACGATTTTCAGTTCGCCGTCGTAGTCCCGGCCCCAGACGGCGGCCAGGATGTCCTCCCGGGAGAGGGCCCGGCCGGGATTCTGCATGAACAGCTTCATGATGGCGTATTCCACCTGGGTCAGCTTCACCCGGCGTCCCGCCTTGTCCAGGGTTCGGTTGCGGGTGTTGAGCACAAAGGGCCCCTGCTGGATTTCCTCGGCGTCCTTGCCCGTGTCGTTGCCCACCCGGCGGTACAGCGCGTCAATCCGGGCCGTCAGCTCCGCGGGGCTGAAGGGCTTGGTGATATAGTCGTCGGCGCCGGTCATGAGGCCGGTGACCTTGTCCATCTCCTGAGCCCGGGCCGTCAGCATGATGATGCCGATCTGCTTGTCCGTGGCGCGGATGTTCCGGCAGACCTCAAAGCCGTCGATGTCCGGCAGCATGATGTCGAGAATCGCCACGCCCACGTCCGGGTTGTTTTTCAGCTGCTCCAGGGCCTCCATACCGGTCCCGGCCTCGATGGCCTCATAGCCCGCACGCTTCAGGTTGATGACCACAAAGCTGCGGATGCTGACCTCGTCTTCCAAAATCAGAACTTTCTTCATTCCCATACTCCTTCATTACCGTTCGCCGGAGTTCCAATCCAGATGGATAAAATGAAACATTGCAATCAGATCCTCCTGGGTCAGGGTTCTGGCCCAGTCGCAATCGCCCAGGGACGCCGCGTATGCGGTGTCGCCCTTTTCCGCCAGCAGGAATCGTCCGTCGGCCACCGCCAGCTCCCCCCGGTCCTCGCCGGTGAAGGCGTAGACCGTGAAAATATCGTCGGGCGCCTGCTCGCGGCCGTTCCACCTCTGGACGGAATAGCCCCGGACGCCGGACACCTCTTCACTGCGGCCCATGGAGATCTGCCCATGGAACCGGTCCGGCAGAATCAGATACCAGCCGCCCAGATAGTTGTGATAGGTGGTCAGCTTCATATCCTTGCTGCCGTCCAATTTCAAATTGTACCAATCGATGGTCCAATAGGTTTCCTCCGCCGTGGCACTGGGCAGGGCCACCAGCATGGGCAGCTCGATCAGGCCGTCCTCGTCGATGTCCGTGGCGTAGACGTTATAATTCCGCACGGTCTGGACGCTGAGGCCCGTCTCTCCATGGTTGGAGACGTTCTGGAAGGTCTGGTCCCGGAAGGCAAAAATGTCCGTGATCAGGCTGTCCTCCCCGTAGCTGGAGGCCACAAACACCGCCGGAACCCCTTCGCACATCTGTCCGGTGATGATCCGCTTCACTGCCAGGGCGCCCACGGACAGGTTCGCCTCCTGGTCCCGGGTCATCTGGCCCTCCCGCCAGCGGTACAGCTCCGCCACGCCGGTCCGTTCCTCCGTTTCCAGCCGCAGGAGGAACACGTCGCGGCAGTTGTCGCCGTCCAGGTCCACCAGGGCGTATTCGGAGTAGTTGGCCGACATGAGCTCCACCATCCGCTCGCCGGTGTAGGAGTAGACGCTGAGGGATTGGAGCACCTGATTGCTCAGCTGCCGCCCCACCAAAAGCTCCAGCCCCGGCTGGCCGTCCAGCTGCACATAGTCCACGGAATCAAAGGCGCTGCCGTCGCCCTCGATGACCGCTACGTTCTCATAGGAGTCGGAGCCGCCTTCCCGGTCGAAAATATAGACCTTCAAGGGCCGCTCGCCGCTGGTCTTGATGAACACAAGGGCCTCGTCGTCGCCGTCGCCGTCCAGGTCCGCCAGCTGCACGGCCTGCTGGTTGGAGCCGGTCATGGGGCCGGAATAATCCGCGCCGCCGGTCAGCACCGTGTCGATGGCCGCCTGGAGATCGTAATAGGCGTCCGACTGTCTGGGCAGCGCATAGAGCTCCTCCGCCGACTGCACACAGCCCGTCAGCAGAAACGCCAGCAAAAAACCGCCCAGCAACGCCAGGATTCGTTTTCCGCGCCTCATACGCCGCCCTCCTTTCCGAGTTTCATCCAAATTAAGAGTATAACATAAATCCAAGAGGATTTGTAGCCCGTTTGTGAATTTTCAGAGAGAAATCCAAGTGTTCCCATACGGAAGCGCCCTTTATGGGACAGCCAACCCTTCTGTAGGGCACGGCCACTGGACGTGCCGCATGCGGGCAGCTGCGTCCCATGACCAACTGCCAAACGGCGCGTCGAGTCGCCGCGCCCTGCAAGGATCTTTGCAACAGGCACGAGGGTACCACGCAAATTTCAAATCCGTCGCGAAACGACACCTTTATTTCAGCACCACGTTGGCCTCTCCGAGGATCTGTTTCAGCTCCTTGATCAGGTCCGGGTCCTCCATGGAGAAGGTCTGCCTGCGGATTTTGGTGTCGGCGAAGTACAGCGTCACGGGCAGACGGCCGGGGAACATGTTCAGGACTGCCTTGGTCCGGCGGTAGACGCCGCCCTGCTCCGAGGGCACCTTGAGATACATGCGTTCGGCATTCCGGGGCGCGGGCTGGGCCGGTCTTGGCTGAGGCTCCCACTGGCCCAGGGGCCGGGCCTGGTTGAGAATCATCTGCGGCGCTTTTTCGTCCCGCACCGACAGCTTGCCCGTCACCACCACGGCGGCGTTTTCGCTGAGATACCCGCCATACCGCTCCAGGCCGTTGGAGAACACCAGCAGCTCCATGGAGCCGGTGTCGTCCTCCAGGGTCACATAGGCCATCATGGTGCTGTTCCGGGTGGCCTTCATCTTCACCTGCTGCACCACGCCGGCAATGGAGACAATCTGCTCGTCGGCATAGTCGTCGCCGCCATCCTCGAAGCACTGGAGAATCTCGCCGATGGCCGCCACGTTGGCCTGGCGCAGGGCCTCCCGGTAGTCGTCCATGGGATGGCCGGAGAGATACAGGCCCGTGACCTCCTTCTCCATGGCCATGCGCTCCTGCTTGCTCAGCTCCGGCGCGTCCGGCGGCTGGACCTTGCTCACCGGACCGTCGTCCCCGCCGCCCAGGTCGAACAGGCCCAGCTGGCCCGCCACGTTCCGGCGGCGGTTGTTGGCCACGGAGTCCATGACCATCTCATACATATAGAGCATCTGGCTGCGCTTGAGGCCGAAGCAGTCGCAGGCGCCGCATTTGATCAGGTTTTCCACGGCCCGCTTGTTCAGCTCCGAGCCGTACATGCGGCTGCAGAAGTCCTCCAGATCCTGATAGGGCCCCCGCTCCGTCCGCTCCGCCACCACCTTGTCGATGAAGCCGCGGCCGATGTTCTTGACGGCGGCCAGGCCGAAGCGGATGCCCTCCGGCACCACGGTGAAGTACGCCGTGGACTCGTTCAGGTCCGGCGGCAGAATGGCGATGCCCAGATCCTTGCACTCGGCCATGTACTCGGCGATCTTCACGGTGCCGTCCAGCACCGAGGTCATGAGGGCCGCCATGTACTCCTTGGGATAGTGGCGTTTTAAGTAGGCCGTGTCGTAGGCCACCTTGGCGTAGCAGACCGCGTGGGCCTTGTTGAAGGCGTAGTTGGCAAAGTCGAGAATTTCGTCGTAGATGGCCTGGGCCGTCTGCTCCGGGACGCCGTTTGCGATGGCGCCGGGGATGTTCCGGGCCGGGTCGCCGTAGACGAAGGCCTTCCGCTCGGAGACGATGACCGCCTGCTTTTTCTTGGAGATGGCCCGGCGCATGTTGTCGGCCTGGCCCAGGCTGAAACCGCCCAGGCGGCGGAAGATCTCAATAACCTGCTCCTGGTAGACGATGCAGCCGTAAGTGACGGAGAGAATGGGCTCCAGGCTGGGGTGCTTGTAGGAGATGGTCTCCGGGTGGAATTTGCTGTTGATGAACCTGGGAATGGAGTCCATGGGACCGGGCCGGTACAGAGCCACGATGGCGGTGATGTCCTCGATGGACTGTGGCTTCATGTTGACGCAGACCGAGGTGATGCCCGCGGACTCCAGCTGGAACACGCCGGAGGTCCGGCCCTCGGCCAGCATGGCGAAGGTCTCCGGGTCGTCCTCGGGGATGGTCCCCATGTCGAAGTCCGGCTCCCGCTTGTGGATGTCCCGCACCGCGTCATCGATGACCGTCAGGTTCCTCAGGCCCAGGAAGTCCATTTTCAGGAGGCCCAGTTCCTCCAGGGTGGTCATGGTGTACTGGGTGACGATGGTGTCGTCGTTGGTGGACAGGGGCACATAGTCATAGACCGGCCGCTTGGTGATGACCACACCGGCGGCGTGGGTGGAGGTGTTCCGGGGCATGCCCTCGATGGCCCGGGCCGTATCGATGAGGGTGCGGACCCGCTCGTCGGCGTCGTACATCTCCTTGAGCTTGGGCGAGACCTTCAGGGCCTCCTCCAGGGTGATGTGCAGGGTGGTGGGCACCAGCTTGGCCACCACGTCGGTCTCGGCGTAGGTGAAGTTCAATGCCCGGCCCACGTCCCGGATGGCGCCCCGGGCGGCCATGGTGCCGAAGGTGACGATCTGGGCCACGTGATCCGCCCCGTATTTCTCCATGACGTATTCCATCACCTCGCCCCGGCGTTCCGGGCTGAAATCGGTGTCGAAATCCGGCATACTCACCCGCTCCGGATTGAGGAACCGCTCGAAAATGAGGTTGTACTTCATGGGGTCCAGGTCCGTAATATGTAACGTGTAGGACACCATGGAACCGGCGGCGCTGCCGCGGCCGGGGCCCACGGGAATGCCCACGCTCTTGGCGTAGCGGACGAAGTCGGAGACGATGAGGAAGTAGTCCGTGAAACCCATCTTCTCGATCATGTCGATCTCATAGTCCAGCTGTTTGCGGTACTCCGGGTGCTGGCCCCTGTAACGCTCTTCAAAGCCCTGGCTGCAAAGCTCCTTGAGGTAGGTGAGAGAATCATAGCCCTCCGGCAGCTGGAATTCCGGCAGGTGATACTTGCCGAAGGTGAATTCCAGGTTGCAGCGTTCGGCGATTTTCACCGTATTGGCAAAGGCCTCGGCCTGCTGGGGGAACAGCTTCCGCAGCTCTTCCTCGGATTTCAAATAGAATTCGTCGGTCTCAAATTTCAGCCGGTTGGGATCGTCCACGGTCTTGCCCATCTGGATGCACATGAGCACATCCTGCATCTTGCTGTCCTCCCGGCGGAGGTAGTGGGCGTCGTTGGTGATCACCAGGGGCAGGCCCGTCTCCCGGGAAATCCGCAGGACGCCCTGGTTGACCTCGGTCTGCTCCGGCAGCTTGTGGTCCTGGAGCTCCAGATAAAAATTGTCCGGCCCGAACAGCTCCGACAGCTCCAAAGCGGCGGCCTTGGCGCCGTCGTAGTCCTTGGCCATGAGCAATTGGGGAATCCTGCCCGCCAGGCAGGCGGACAGGGCGATGAGGCCCTCGTGGTGGGCCCTTAACAGCTCCATATCCACCCTGGGCTTTCCATAGAAGCCGTCCACGAAGGATTGGGAGACCATGTAGCTGAGATTCCGGTAGCCGGTCTCGTCCTTGCACAACAGGACCAGATGGCAGGCCTCGTTGTCCACGCCGTGGACCCGGTCGTGGCGGGTCCGGGGAGCCACATAGACCTCGCAGCCGATGATGGGCTTGATCCCCGCCGCCTTGGCCGCCTTATAGAAGTCAATGACGCCGTACATGACGCCGTGGTCCGTAATGGCCACAGCCTCCTGCCCCAGCTCCTTGACCCGGTCCATGATCGCCTTGATCCGGCAGGCTCCATCCAGGAGGCTGAATTCCGTATGCACATGGAGATGGACAAAACCCATGATCGTGGCTCCTTTCTGAATAATTGATAATTGATTTTTCAGCCGCGTGCCCCATAGGGGCGGCCATCGGCCGTCCGCTGGTACCTGTTTCTATCGGACGCGCAATGCGCGCCCCTACAGTTCGGACGTAGGGGTGGCCATCGGCCGTCCGTTGGTACCCGCTGCCATCGGCCGTCCGTTGGTACCTGTTTCTATCGGACGTGCGATGCGCGCCCCTACGGTTCGTGCGTAGGGGCGGCCATTGGCCGTCCGTTTGGCTATGCTTCATAATAGCAATCCTCGTTCCATTTCAAAGGATTGATATCGATGTAATTCCAGACTCTCAAATATTCCGCTTCGTCGCGGATGATGCGGTCGTGATACAACTTCTGCCAAACCGGCGTTCCGATTCGTTTCGTTGCAGCGCCCTTCATCTGATTGATCACTCTGGAAATGGTGGGACCTCGATTGGAGGTATCTGCAATCAATAAAATCAAATGGACATGATTGGGCATCACGACATAATGATCCAATTGTATTCCGGAATAATGCTCTGGAATTTCTTTGATCGTCTGATCCACAATCACGCCCCATGGAGACAATTGGATCTCAGGTCCGTCTTCCCAAAATAGACATTTTTTGTTTTTGGTGCAGATCGTGATGAAATATCCGCCATTGGATGCGTAATCATAACCTTTTAAACGATTCGGTTTCCGTTTTGGATATTTCATTGCTTCGACCTCCTAAAATACATAGTCTAGGCGGACGCGCAATGCGCGCCCCTACGGTCCGCACGTAGGGGCGGCCATCGGCCGTCCGTTGGTACCCGTTTCTATCGGACGCGCAGTGCGCACCCCTACGATCCGTGCGTAGGGGCGGCCATCGGCCGTCCGTTTCGTGTCACTCCTTCGCCAGCTCCAGGAGTTTGCGCATCCGGTGGTTAATGGCGGATTTGGTCAGGGGAGGGTCCTCCATTTGGGCCAATTCGGAGAGGGTGGCTTCGGGGTTTTCTTTGCGCAGGCGGGCCGTCCTTTGCAGCTTTTCCGGCAGCTCCTGGAACAGGCCGCGGGCTTCCAGCTTGCGGATGGCGGCCAGCTGCTCCTGGGCGGCGTCCACCACCTTGGTCAGGTTGGCGGTCTCGCAGTTGACCCTTCGGTTGACGCCGTTGCGCAGGTCCTTTTCCACCTTGGCCTCCATGATATGCATGGCGCACACCGGCGCGCCCAGGGTGGTGAGGAAATCCTCGATGTAATCGCTCTGCTTGAAATACAAAATGTAGTTCCCGGCCC